>NZ_JARWNW010000165.1 GCF_029868325.1 Nocardia carnea | reverse complement strand
CTCGTAGGTCACCTGTGGGGCGGGCTGGGCTACATTGCCCCGCGCCACCACACCGCCCCGGGCGTTAAACACCACATCGGCGGCCCGCACCCGGCCCCCGGGGGGGGTGGGCCGGCCCGCGTAAGCGCGCACCACGGCATGCGTGAGGTCGATCGGGTCGCCGGCGGAGGTCTCCCAGCCGTCGTGCCCGCGCCGCAGCGACAGCTTGTTGCTCATCCCGATGAAGGCGGCGACATAGTCCGATACCGGATTCTCGAAGACCTGTTCGGGCGCATCGTACTGTTCGATCTTGCCGGCCTTCATGATGGCGAGCCGGTCGCCCAGGGCGAAGGCCTCGGACTGGTCATGGGTGACGAATACCGCGGTGAATCCGAGTTTTTGATGCAACTGGTGGATCTGGGTGCGCACCTGATCGCGTAGCCGGGCGTCGAGATTGCTCAGCGGTTCGTCGAACAGCACCAGATCGGGCCGCGCCACCAGACCGCGGGCGACAGCCACGCGCTGTTGCTGCCCGCCGCTGAGTTGCGACGGATACCGGTCGAGCAAGGCCCCGCAATCGACCATCTCGGCGGCAGCCTCCACCGCGCCCTCGGCGACGGCTTCTTTCATCTTCCGCACCTTCAGCGGGTAGCGGATATTGTTGCGGACGGTCATATGCGGCCACAGCGCGTAGGACTGGAAAACCATCCCGATATTGCGTTTATGCGCGGGCACATTCAGCCGGGAGCCGGCATCGAAAACGGGCCGGTCCTTGAATGCGATCGCACCGTCCTGGGGTGTTTCCAGCCCCGCGAGACAACGCAGCGTCGTGGTCTTCCCGCACCCGCTCGGACCGAGCAGCACCAGGAATTCGCCCTCCTCGATGGTGAGGTCGAGCCGGTCGACGACAACGTTGCTGCCGTAGGTTTTGGTGAGGCCGGAAACGGTGAATTGCGACGTCATCTCATGCCTTCTGGGTCGAGAGTTTCGGAGTGCGGACGCCGGCGGCGGTGCCGCCGTCGACGAGAAGATCGGTTCCGGTGACATAGCTGCTCGCACTGCCGGCCAGGAACGCGATCACCGACGCGACTTCGGCGGGGGCGCCCCGGCGCTGCATCGGAATACTGCGGACATACGCCGCTACGTCGTCGGCGGCGAAGCCGGGTGCCGCGGTGATCTCGGTGGTGATACTGCCGGGGCATACCGAATTCACCCGGACACCCTGTTCGGCCAGTTCCAGTGCGGCAACCTTCGTCAATGCGCGCACACCGGATTTGGCGGCGCCGTAGGCCCCGAGTTCGGCGGTGGCCAGGACACCGCGCAGCGATGAGATGTTGACGACCGAACCGCCCGCGGTCATCGCCGCGGCCGCGGTGCGCAATCCCAGGAATGTCCCGACCAGGTGCTGGTCGATCATCCGGCGGAACTCGTCGAGCGTGGTCTGCGCCAGCGTCGCTTTCATTGCGGTTCCGGCACTGTTGACCAGCACATTCATTCGGTGCCCGGACTGCTGCATCGCGCGGGCCACCGCCTGCCAGCCGGCTTCGTCGGTGACGTCGAGGTGGTGGTAGTGGGCCCGCGGACCCAGCGCTCGCGCGCGTTCCCGGCCGGCGATATCGTCGATATCGGTGAGGTAGACCGTCGCGCCCTGTGCGACGAACAGTTCGGCGGTCGCGCCGCCTATCCCCCCGGATGCCCCGGTCACCAGTACGTGGGTGCCGTGCCAGGGCTCGGCCGTATCGTCCATGCCTATCCTTCGTCGATGTATCGGGAACGGTGGGGCCGGATCAGCTCTGGAAGCGCCGGGCCCATTCCTGGGAGTACTGCGCGACCTTGTCCGGTGTCAGATCGCGGGTATCTGGTGCGGCGATATCCTGCGCCTGCACAACGGCGCCCGGGATATCGGGCAGCGCCGCGGCGTAGCCGTCGTTGAGCGCCGTCTGTCCCTCGCGAGTCGCCAGGAAATCGACCAGCACCTGGGCGGCATTCGGATGCGGCGCGACACTCACCACGTGGCTGTACCAGGGTGTTCCCCACGGTTGCGGTGGCAGGGCCCAGTCGACCGGTGCGCCTGCGGCCACCTCGGTCACCAGCGGCTGCACCGACGGGGTCACCGCGATCTCGCCCGAGGTCAGGGCCTGTGCGATACCGAGTGCGCTCGGATATATCCGGGGTTTCAGCTCGGCCATCCGCTCCCAGTAGTCGGCGCCGTAGGTGTCGGCGTAATACCGGTAGAGATCGACGTAGGACGCGATACCGGTCGGGTTGACGATGCCGATCTTGCCGGTGTATTTCGGGTCGAGGATGTCGCGCGGTGAGGCCAGGCCGCCGGGCACTGCCTCGGTGTTCCAGCCCAGGGCGAAGACGGCCGCGCTGCTGAGCGCGAACCGGTTTTCCAGCACACTGCTCTCCGGCCGGTATTCCGGTGCTCGCACATTCGGCCCGACCAGTTCGGTCGAATAGTTGCCCGATTGGGCGGCGTTGGAGATCCAGGTGGCGTCGGTGAGCATATGGACGTCCGCGGTTCCGCGGCCGGTCCGGTTCTCGGTTTCCACGCGGGGATTGATATCGGCGTCGGTGCCCCGGACGAATTCCAGATCGATCCGGGGATAGGCCGTTTCGAAGGCCTTCTCCAGCCGTTCGAGATTGGCCGGTTTCTGGCTCGAGTAGAGCAGGACGCTGCCCTCGCTCTCGGCGGCGGCGATTACTTCGTCCCATGTGCCCGATACCGGGGCCGTCGTTCCGGGGCTCGCCCCACAGGCGGTGAGGACGGAGGTGACGGCGAGGGCCGCGACGGCCGCCGTGGCCTGGAACAGCAACTTCATAGTGCGAATACCCACATCCCGCAGAACTGAACTGATGTCAGTTTGAAACTATGCCATACCCATTGTGGTGTCAATCACCTTGTGGCAATAATATGAAGTGAATCCAGTTCAAGGAGGAACTTTTGGTCTCCCCTCTCCTGTCGTCCCCACTGCGGATAGGCGGCCTCGAGCTGCGCAATCGCCTGGTAGCGACCGCACACGGCTCCGGCGTGGTCAGCGCCGGCACTGCCCAGCACGGCGACGACGACTACTGGCGCCGCTGCGGGACCGGAGGTGCGGCCATGGTGATCGCGGGCGGAACGGTGGCCGGATCGGACTCCGGCAACCGGACAGGAAACATCACCGACGCCTCCCTGCCGGACGCGGTTCCCGGGTTGCGCCGGCGCGCACGGGCGATCGCCGAAGGCGGCGCGATACCGGTCTGCCAGCTCGTACATCTGGGACGCGAGACCCTGGGCGCCGAGATCTGGGAACATCCGATCGCACCGTCGGCGATCCGGTCACCGCGCGAACCGGTCCGCGCACGGGTGCTGTCGGACAGCGATATCGACCGGGTGATCGCCGATTTCGTCCGCAGTTCCCGCCATGCCGCCGAAGCGGGGTTCGCGGCGGTGGAACTGCACGCCGCCCATGGATACCTGCTGGCGCAGTTCCTCTCCCCGGTAACGAACATCCGGGCCGATGCCGCCACCTGCGCCGACCGGGTCCTGATACTGCACCGGCTGCACGCCGCCATCACCCGAACATGCCCCGGTCTCGTTGTCGGCGTGCGACTTTCGATCGACGGCGCCGAGGAGGCGGGACTGGATGCCGACGGTCTGTGCGAACTACTACCGCTACTGGATATGTTCGGCTATCTCAATGTCACGGCGGGCGTGCGCACCACCTACGTCCGCGATATGGCCACCGCCGAACCGCCGCTGCTACCGCTGGTGGAGCGGCTTCGCGCGGCAACCACCCGGCCGTTGCTGGTTTCCCAGGCGTTCCGGTCGCGACCGGATATCGAAGGTGCCCTCGCCGCAGGCGCGGACCTGGTCGGGATGGCGCGGCCCTTCATCGCCGACCCGGATATCGCGGCGAAACTCCTGCGCGGCGAGGACTCCCGGATACGGCCCTGCGTGTCCTGTAACGAGGACTGCCGCTCATTCACCCCGGTATTGCTGTGCACGGTGAACCCGGTCTTGGCGCCGCCCGGCCACTCGGCCCGCCCGGCGCGGCCCTTACGCTTCGGCCGATCGCGCGACCGAGCGGGTCGGGTCGCCGTCGTCGGCGCCGGACCGGCGGGCCTGGAAGCCGCCCTCCGGCTGGCACCATCGCACAACGTCACCCTCTTCGACGCGAAGCCCCGGATCGGCGGCCAGCTGAGCACCGCCGCGCAGGCACCGAACCGGACAGGCTGGTCGGCGCTGTTGCGTTACTACCAGGACAACCTGGACGGTGTCCGGACAGAACTGGGACACCGGGTATCGCCGGCGGATCTCACCGATTTCGACGAGATCATCGTGGCGACCGGCGCCACCGAGACCGCAACACCCCACGCCGTGACGACCACCTCGGTCCTCACCGATCCGCGGCAGATCTGGCCCGGCAACCATGTGGTGGTGGTCGACGACGGGTTCGGCTACTGGCCCGCGCTCGGCGCCGTGGAAGCGGCGCTGGCCGGAGGCGCCGGCCGGGTCACCGTGCTGGTCCCGGGCCAGGCGATCGCGGCGGGGATACCGGCGGAAAGCCGGGTGCAATTGCTGCGCCGGCTGGCGGGCCGCCCGGTGGATTTCATCGTCCAGGCCGCATCGGCCGAGGTGCGCGACGGCGGACCGGGCACCATCGTCGGCTACCGCAACGCGTTGTCGGGTGAGTTGCGTGAGCTGGCCTGCGATCGGGTGGTGGTCGTGGGTGAACGGCTCGCCACCGACTGGCGCCCCTTCCCGGAGCAGCTACCGCAGGCCAGAGTGCAGGTCATCGGCGACGCCCTCGTCCCCCGGCGGGTATCGCACGCTGTCGCCGAAGGATACGCGGCCGCGGCAGCGATTCTCGAAAGCGCGCAGGTACACGCACCGGCCGGGTGACCGGAGCCCCACCGAACTACGCCGGCCACCGGCGTGACCGGCGGGCGGACCCGGGAATCTCCGATCGGGCACGGGCCGTCCGCCACAGAAAGGATGAGGTAAGTATGCGGAAAACCCTTCGAACGAGGGTTCTGGGGACGGCAGCGGTGCTGGGAGCGATCACCCTGACTCTCGCCGGATGCGGTGGCTCCACCGCGGTGTCCCGGCCGGTCTCCGGATCGTGGGACGAGGTGGTGGCGGCGGCGAACGAAGAGGGCTCCGTCACGATCTACTCGACCCAAGCGCAACCGGTGCTTGCGGATCTCGAGCGGGCCTTCGAAAAGGCTTATCCTCGTATCGATCTGACCGTGGTCCGGGGCGTGGACTCCGATCTGCTCTTCCGCGTCGATATCGAAGCCCGCACGGGCAAGGGCGCCGGGGATATCGCGGTGATCACCGATGCCGCCTGGATGCAGGCAGCCGCAGACACCGACAAGGCGGTGGAGGTGATCGGCCCCGCGTTCGACGCGCCCGAGTACCGGCGCGCCGACAGTGTTGTCGACGGAAAGTTCTTCCTCGAGGGCGCGGTGGTCCTCGGATTCGGCTGGAACACCGCCGCATACCCCAAGGGCATCCGGACAGCCCACGATCTGCTCGACCCGGCGCTGAAAGGCAAGGTCGGGATCGTCACCCCGGCCACCTCGCCGACCTACATCGACTACTACGACCATATCGAGGAGCACTACGGCGGCCGCGAATTCCTCGACCGGCTCGCGCAGAACTCGCCGCGTATCTACCCGAGCTCACAACCACTCGGGCAGGCACTGGCCTCCGGCGAAATCGTGGCCGCGCTGATGTGCAACCCGATGCTGCCCGAACAGGCCGCCGGCGCGCCCGTCGGCTGGACCGCCGGACCGGCGGTGTGGGGTGCGCGCTGGTACGGCCTCGCCCTGGGTTCGGCCCCGCACCCCAATGCCGCGCAGGTACTCGCGGACTTCATGGTGAGCCGGTCCGGCCAGCAGGCGACGTCACCCGGATACGGGTCTGTCCTGCCCGGTATCGAGGGGTCGCTGGCGGTGGCGCAGGACATTCCCGACCAGAACCTCGAGGTGACCGTCGGCGAAGGCGCCGAAAAGTACCGCAACGACTGGGAAAACATCTTCCAGTGAGCACCGATCCCACCACTACACACGAGGAGACAGCCGTGCCGGAACAGCAGTTCGACGGGAAGGTGGCGCTGGTGACCGGCGCCGGATCGGGGATCGGTGCCGCCACCGCGCGGCTGCTCGCACGGCGCGGTGCGAAGGCCGTGCACCTCTGCGATATCGACCGGCGGGCAGTTGCCACGGTAGCGGCCGATATCGTGGGCGGCGTCCCGGTCGAACTGGATGTGGCCGATTCGGCGCAGGTCGATCGGGCCTTCGCGGCAGCGCTGGCCGAGCACGGCCGGATCGATATCGTGGTCCACGCGGCCGGTGTCGACGATCCGCGCAGTAAGCAGCGCATCTACGAGGCAGCCGACCAGAACCGGCCGCCGGAGGTCCTCACCCACCTCGAGGACACCGACTGGCGGCGTATCCTCTCGATCAATCTGGACGGTACCTTCCACGTCCTGCGCGCCGCGGTCCGCGCGATGCAGGGCACCGGCGGCGGTGCGATCGTCACCGTGGGCTCGTCCGCGGCGTTCGACACCCTGGCCGGCTATCCGCACTATGCAGCGTCCAAGGCCGGTGTGCACGCGCTCAGCCAGTCGGTGGCGAAAGAGGTGGCGCATCTCGGGATCCGGGTGAACACCGTCGCGCCGGGTCCGGTCGATACGGGGATGGCCCAGCGCACGCCGCCGCATCTGCGCGCCGCCATGTCCGAGGGCGCCGCCCGCGGTTACGCCACCGCCGAGGAATTGGCCGACAACATCCTGTATCTCGCCGCACCCTCCGCCGCCAATGTCGTGGGCGCGGTGCTGTTGAGCAACGGCGGCCGGTTCACCGTCTGAATCACCGGATCGAGCAACAAGGGAGCAAGAATGCAGAGGATCGAAACCGACGTGCTGGTGATCGGCGCGGGTATGGCCGGTCTCACCGCCGCGGCGCGCTCGCTCGACCGCGGCGCTTCGGTCGTGGTGGTCGAGAAGGCCGAGACCGTCGGCGGCTCGGCGCGCTTTGCCGGATACGCCTGGACCGCGCCCGACCGGGCGGTGATGGACGAGGTGAACCCGAACGGCGACCCAGCGCTGCGCAACGCACTCGTCGACGGATTCGCCGACGGTATCGGATGGATCCGGGCACTCGGCGTGCACTGCGCCGATGCGGTGCCGATCCTGCGCTACGGCCGCGGCCACCAGTTCGACACCAACCAGTACCTCGACGAATGCCGGCGTCGGGTGAGCGCCGGCGGGCAACTGTTCACCGGTACGGACACTCTGGCCCTGCGCACCACCGACGGTACGGTAACCGGCGCCCGAGTACGCAGGCCGGATGGCACAGAGCTCGAGATAAACAGTGCCGCAGTGGTTCTCGCCACCGGCGGGTTCCAGGCCGATAGCGCACTCGTCGCCGAGCACATCCATCCCCGCGCCGCCGAGATGCAGGTGCGCTCCAACCCGGTGAGCGCGGGAGCCGGTCTGCGCCTGGCCGAAAACGTGGGCGCCGCGACCGGGAGTACTCGCTCCGGCTTCTACGGCCATCTGGTACCGACGCAGGTACCGTTCCGCGATCCCGCCGATTTCGTGGCGCTGTCGCTGTACTACAGCGAGCACGCACTGCTGTTCAACCTCGACAACCGGCGCTTCACCGACGAGACCCAGGGTGATCACCTCACCGCGATGCACCTGCTCGACCAGCCGGAATCCCGTGGACTACTCGTCGCCGACGAACGGGTCTACCGGGAGTGGGTCCTCGGCAGCTATGTCGAGGGGGCGATCGCGGTGGACAAGTTCGAGCTCACCCAGCGCCGCGGTGGCCGCTGCGGTGTCGCGGAGACCCTGGAGGATTTCGCCTATCTGCCGCCGGAGTGGGGATACGACGGTGCCGCCGTCGCCGAGCAGATCAGGCAGGTCGATGCCGCCGGTGCCGCGGTCCGTCCGACCAGGACCCATGATGCCGAGCCGCTGGACAAGGGCCCGTACTACATCATCGAAACGTGCCCAGCGCTGACCTTCCCGTTCCACGGCATCCGCATCGACGCCACCGCACGGGTCCTGTCCGCGGCCGGTGGCACGATCGCGGGGCTTTTCGCCGCGGGTTCCGATACCGGTGGCCTCTACCACTATGCCTACGCCGGCGGGATCGCCCCCGCACTCGTCTTCGGTCTGGCCGCCGCGGATTCCGCGACCGGACACCTGCAGGCCGGTTCGAACGTGCCCGCGGCGAACATCGGGTAGGCACCGAATGCGCTGGGCCGCCGATGAGGGGCGGTCCAGCGCAGGCGATGTGCCGATCGGCAACCGGGACAACCATCGACACCCGCGGGCCTCCGTGGCGGGGCCTGTCGACCGCCGCGCGGAAACCGGCTCGATGGTCCGTTCCCGGCCGTCGCCGCACTATCCTGCTCGGATGACGGAATCTTCCCGGTCACCCGGCCGCACCGGTGAACTCGATATCGCGGCCGAAATCGAGCGGGTCCACGATCTGCTGGCGACCTGGCTGGGTTCGGCCGCCTCGCCGCGTGTCCTCGACGGGTTCGCCGCCGCGCACGACGAGGACTTCTCGATGGTCACCGCCGCGGGCACGGTGGTGCGCAAACGCGACCTGCTGTCCGGGCTGCACCGGGCGCGCCACAGCCGCCCCGGACTGGTTATCGAGATCTCCGAGGTCGAAACACTGCGCTCGGAGGGCGATACCACCGTGGTCCGTTTCGTCGAAAGCCAGCGGGACGCTGCCGGGCAGGACCACCGCCGCACCACCGCGGTGCTGCGCGTCGAACCGGACCTGACCTGCCACTGGGTCGCGGTGCACGAGACAGCGGTCGCCGAGCCGGAATAGTTTCCCGGGTTCCCCTGATGCGTTCTGCTGTCAGGCCCGCGATGCCGCTGGGCGCCGGGCCGTCCACACCGTGACGGTGAAGAGCAGGACACCCAGGAGAGCGAGACCGGCACCGACCACTGCGGGGGCCGTGTAGCCGTAACCCGCGGCGATCACCAGCCCGCCGAGCCAGGCGCCGGCCGCGTTCGCGATGTTCAGGGCGGCGTGGTTGAGCGCCGCTGCCAGGGTCTGCGCGTCGGCGGCCACGTCCATGAGCCGGGTCTGCAGTCCGGGTGCCAGGGCGGCGCCCGCCGCCCCGACCAGTAACGCGCCGATCCCGGCGGTGATGGGATTGTGCGCGGCGGCCACGAACACCGTCAGGATCACCATCATCGCGCCCATGGCCAGGAAGATCGACCGGTCCACACCACCGTCGGCGAGTACGCCGCCGATGATATTGCCCAGCACCATGCCGACGCCGAACAGCATCAGCACCACCGGCACCAGCCCGGTGCTCAAGCCGGCCACATCGGTGAGAGTCGTGCTCACATACGTGTAGACCGCGAACATGCCGCCGAAGCCGATGGCGCCCACGGCCAGCGTGAGCAGCACCTGCGGGCGACGTAGTGCACCCAGTTCGGTGAGCGGATTGGTGATCGCGATCCCGGTCAGTGCAGGCACGTAGCGCAACAGGGCCACGATGGTGGCCACCCCGATCACCCCGACCAGAACGAACGCACTGCGCCAGCCGAGATGCTGCCCGAGCCAGGTCGCGGCGGGAACACCGACGACATTGGCGGTGCTCAGCCCGAGCATCACTGCCGCTACCGCCTTCGCACGCTGTCCCGCCGGCGCCAGTGTGGCCGCGGCCAGCGACGCGACCCCGAAGTACGCGCCGTGCGGCAGGCCGGCCACGAAACGCGCCACGACGAGCGTCGCGAAGTTCGGCGCGAAAGCCGAGGCCAGATTGCCGACCGTGAACGCCACCATGAGGGCGACGAGAAGACGTTTCCGCGCCACCGAGGCACACGCCGCCGCGATCACCGGCGCGCCGACCACCACCCCGAGCGCATAGGCAGAGACAGCATGGCCGGCGGTGGGCTCGGACACCGTGAACGCATCCGCGATATCGGGCAGCAGCCCCATCGTCACGAATTCGGTGGTGCCGATCCCGAAGCCGCCCAGCGCCAGCGCCAGCATCGCCGGGATATGCCAGCTGGTGCGAGCAGAGGGTCCCGGAGTCGTGGCCGTGCCGGTGGCGGTAGAAGTCACGCTCTCGTGCAACAGGTGGTCCCGGGACAGGTTTCCTGATCCGGGCTGTGAGTTCGCCCACCTGGGCTACCGGATCCGTCGGTCGAGTACCGGCTCGGCGAGTTGCTTCCCGGTGCACAGCGATCTGCGCGATTCGGCAGTATCGGCACGCGAACTGGATCGCGGAGGGCGCGATCCGAGCTCGGCGGTCCGCCGACCGCATCCAGCAGCTCTGTACGCGTACCGGTGCCGATCATGACCGTCGCCGACCGACCTCACAGCCCGCTCGGCGGTCCGGACGATACGATCGCCGTGGTCTGCGGGGTATCCGGCGCCTGTCGACTCGGATACCGAGGGGCGAATTTCCCGGGCATCTCCGGCCCTCCCGAGCTCGCATGCCATAGATGAGGACAGCGGATGAACGGATGAGGACAGCGGATGAACGACCCCCAGGTCCGGGACCGGACGCTCGACGGAGTCCGCGGACCGGTCTCGATCCGGGAGTATATGCCTGCGGACCCCGATCCGGCGGCCGACCCGCTGCTGTGGATCCACGGGGGCGCGTTCGTCTCCGGTGGACTCGATCAGCACGAATCCCATGCGGTGGCGTTGCGGGTGGCCGCGGCCGGAAGGCGGGTGCGCACTGTCGACTATGCGCTGGTGCCGCGGTTCCGGCTCTGG
Organism: Nocardia carnea; assembly: GCF_029868325.1. Classification (GTDB taxonomy): domain Bacteria; phylum Actinomycetota; class Actinomycetes; order Mycobacteriales; family Mycobacteriaceae; genus Nocardia; species Nocardia carnea_C. Next base: position 50,391 of record NZ_JARWNW010000165.1, on the reverse strand, counting down.
GGTCCCCCGGTTCTGCGTCCCTCGCGCAACCGCTACCCGGCGCCGTTGGACGATGTCCTCACCGCCGCCACCGACCTCATGGCCGAGGAACGGCGGATCGTGATCGGTGGCGCGAGCGCGGGCGCCTGCCTGGCCGCCTCGGGCGCGCTGCGGTTGCGTGACCGGTCGGCGGAGGTGCCGGTCGGAATAATCCTCGCCTACGCGACCCTGCACGCCGAACTGCCGCCGCTGCCGGATTCCGTCCGGGCACGGGTGCGGGGTCGGCGCCGGATCGGCACCTATACACCGCACATGATCCGCCGGATGAACCTCAACTATGTGGGGTCGCCGGAACTGCTCGCGGATCCGGAGGTTTTCCCCGGCGGCGGTAAACTCGCGGGCCTGCCGCCGGTTCTGCTGCTCGATGCCGCATACGACACTCTGAGCGCGTCGAGTACCGCCTTCGCCGGTGAACTCACCGAGGCCGGGGTGCCGGCCGAACATCGCGTCGTCCCCGGCACCCGCCACGGTTTCCTCGACCGTCCCGATTCCTCCGGTTTCGGTGCCGGAATCGACACGATCCTCGACTGGCTCGGCCGGACGGCGCGCAACGGTTAGCCTCGATGCCACGAACGCGGCAGTAGCCGGTGGGTCGTACCCCCACCGGCCCCTATGTGCCGCGCCCGGCCGGACCCCGGCTCAGCGCGCGGTGACCGGCTGCCCTTCGGCCGGATGGACCCCGTATCGGTCGGTTTCCATCAGATGCGCGATATCCCGGCCGGCCGGGGTCATCGTCAACGAGGACCGGGTTTCCAGCAGCCAGGCGCGGTAGCCGGGCTGCACGTTCTCTTCGGGGCCCTGGTGCAGGATGCCCTTCGGGGTCCAGGTGATCGTGCCGGGCGTATCGACCGAACCCCACGGCGAGGGGCCCATGCCGTAGCAGATGACCTCGTCGAAATCGGCGTTGTGATGCACCGGTGGCCGGGCACTGTGCCGGCTACCGACACCGAAGACGAAATCGCGGCCGGAGGTGCTGCTCATCAGCTGGGCGGGCGGGAGTCCGCCCTGGGCGACGCCGAGCCCCTGCACATGCTCGATATTGAACCGGACCACCAGCGGGGCGCCGATGACATCGAGGCACGGGATCGGGTCGACATCGTAGAAGTAGGAGGTGAACCTGTCGCCGGTGCGGACCACGATCTCGTACTCGTCGTCCACCGGATGCCCGGGCCGGCCGTGCGGGACGGGGCGATCGAGGTGGAGGTCGGGGTTGAAGGTGGCGGGTGCGCCCTCCGGGTCCAGGCGTAGCTCGCTGGTGGTGACCACGATGAATTCGTTGATCTCTTCGGCGATTTCGCCCCAGCGGTAGGTGACGGCACGCGGGATGAGGACGAAATCGCCCGCACGGACGTCGAGTGTGCCGACCTCGGTATCGAGCCGACCGCGCCCGGAAACGATGTAGTGCAGTTCGTCGGCCCAGACATTGACGTAACCGAAGGTCATAGCGGCGGCGCGGCGGTTGAGTTCGAATCCGATGCCCTCGCCCTCCAGGATCGCGACCGGGAGGGCTTTGGGTTCGGCGAATACCTGGTCCGGTAGATCCCAGGTGTGGAAACGACGCGGTAGGTATTCGCCGCGGGCCCGCAGGAAGCGAGGCCGGTACTGGGCCCGGACGATGGTGGTGTTCGGGCCTGCGAAACCGTTACGGGAGAAGAGCTCGATATTGGGCGCCAGGACTTCGTCCGGCATTGCGCACCTCCGAAAATCGTTGTGCCACAGATCCTAGACAAGAGACACCGTGTCCGCGCACTTTTGCGAACTCACTATTCCGGAGTTAACTGATACCGAAAGTACACTCGCCGTGGCGAATCCGGGTCACCCCCGGAACGGCGGCACCGGCAGATCCGCCCCGAAGATATCGGGGGTATCGCGCAGCACGCTGTCCGGGAACTGCGCCGCCCGCTTCTCCAGGAACGACGAAACACCCTCCTGCGCATCGGCGCTGGCTCCGCGGCTGCGGATTCCACGCGATTCGACCCGGTGCGCGATCATCGGATGATCGGCGCCCAGCCCGCGCCACAGCATCTGCCGCGACAACCCCACCGACACCGGCGCCGAATGCTCGGTGACGCGCCGGGCCAGGGCATCGGCCTCGTCCAGCAGGCTTTCCGCCGAATACAGTCCGTAGAACAACCCCGCCTCGTACGCTTCCGCCGCATCCACGAGCCGGCCGGAATACACCCAGTCCAGCGCCTTCTGCATCGACACCAGTCGCGGCAGGAACCAGCTGGAACAGGATTCGGGGACGATACCGCGCCGGTTGAAGACGAACCCGATCCGGGCGCCCTCGACCGCCAGCCGGAAATCGGCGGCGAGGGTCATGGTGATACCGACGCCCACGGCGGGCCCGTTGACGGCGGCGATAATGGGTTTTCGCGATTCGAACATCCGCAGCACCACTTCCCCACCACCGTCGCGGAATGCTTCCGGGTCCCCGTCCTCCGGCGCGACGAAGGTCTGCCCACCGGCGGAGAGGTCGGCGCCGGCGCAGAAGGCCCGGCCGGCGCCGGTGACGATGACCGCGCGCACGCCGTCGTCGCGGTCGCAGGTGTCGAACGCCTCGATCAACTCTTCGCCCATAGCGGTGGTGAATGCGTTGAGCTGGGCCGGGCGGTCCAGGGTGATGGTGGCAACGGAATCGGAAACAGCAAGGCGGATATCGGCCATAAGCGACAGCATGCCACGCCTGTCCCGGACAGTCCGTCGCATTGAGTTGCTTCATCGTATCTGACGAAGTCCACGCCTACTTGGACTACGGCGTTCCAAGCGACGTAGGACAGCTCAGGTCCGGATGGCGCACTGGACGAGCAGATCCGCCGCACCGGCCGGTGGCGTCGCGCGGCGCCAGATCACCCGGAACTGCCGGTTGAGGACCACCGCCTCGGCGAGCGCCACCCGGCGCAAGGCACCGGTCGCGAGTTCGGGTGCGGCGACGAGCGAACTGAGCACCGCCGGGGCCATTCCGGTCCGGGCGGCCGCGACAATGGCGACCGCGGAGCCCAGTTCGGCGGCCGGCGGGGCCGGCGGGCCGTACCCACTCAGGATTTCCCAGACGGTATCGCGGGTACCGGAGCCCGGTTCGCGCCACAGCAGCGGTGTCGCGACCAGCTCGCGCAACGAGACCGGCGTGGTCCGGGTGGCCCACGGATGCGCCGGTCCCACCACCAGCAGCAACTCGTCGGCGCCGAGTGCCCGGCCACCGAGGTCCGGCGGCGGATGAGGCCCCTCTACGAAGCCGAGGTCGGCGTCACCCGCGCGCACCATGGCTTCCACATGCGTGGTGTTGTCCACCTCCAGCGATACCGCGATATCCGGCCGGATAGCGCGCAACGCCGCCAGCCACTGGGGAATCCGATGGTCGGCGATGGTTTTCGAGGCCGCGATACGCAGTCGCGGCGCCTCGGTGCTGTGCAGCGCGGCAACGGTGTCGTTGAACGACCGGGCCGCATCCAGCACCGTTCGCGCGGCGGCGACCACGGTGCGGCCGGAATCGGTGAGGGTGGAACCGGTCGGGCCGCGGTCGAGCAGCTGCACGCGCATCCGTCGTTCGAGGGCGCTGATGCGCATACTCGCCGCAGGCTGGCTCATGCCGTGACGGCGCGCCGCCGCCCCCAGACTTCCCGTATCCGCGACCGAGACCAGCAGGTCCAGCACGGCGAGGTCGGGGGTTCCGGGTGGCAGGGTCACAGGGTCGATTATGGGGTGCCGGCCACTACGCCCGACCGGCACCCATCAGCTCCGCTTATGACCTCCTGCGGATTCGCCCGCTACCGGGACCGGGCCGGGTCCGACAAGGTCGGACTGGTGAACGAGGTGTATCGCAGAATTCCGGGACTCGGCCTCGCCGCCGTCCTCGCGACCGTGGCCACGCTGCTCGGCACGCTGGTGCCGGTCGCGGGCGCGCCGGTCCTCGCCCTGGCCGCCGGTGCGGTGTTCGGTATGCGCGCCGAGGCGCAGGTAGCGGATTCGGGCCGGTTCGGGCCGGGCCTGACCTGGGCGCGGCAACATCTGCTGGGCGCGGCGATCCTGCTACTCGGGCTCGGCCTCCCGATGGGGGCGGTATTCACCGTCGGGCGTGAAACCGCCGTGGTCCTGCTCGGGACCCTCTGTGTGGGAGCGGTGACCGCGCTGATCGTCGGCCGGTCATTGGCGCTGCATCGCGAATCGGTGATCCTGATCGCCGCCGGGACCACGATCTGCGGCGCCTCCGCCATCGCCGCCACCACCGCCGTGCTGAAACCGGACCGCGAACGCGTCGCCTACGCGCTCGGCACCATCTTCGTCTTCAATATCGTCGCGGTACTCGTCTATCCCCCGCTGGGCCGGGCCTTCGGTATGTCGGAGGAGGCGTTCGGCCTGTGGGCCGGGACCGCGATCAACGACACCTCGTCCGTACTCGCTGCCGGTATCGCTTTCGGGCCGGTGGCCGCGAGCTTCGCGGTGATCGTGAAACTGGTGCGCAGCCTGATGATCGTCCCGCTGTGCGTCGGCCTGCATTTCACCGGCCGCCGCGCCGGCACCGGCGACCTCGCCACGACTCCCCTGTGGCGCACCATCCCCCTGTTCGTCGTGCTGTTCCTCGCCGCCTCGGTCGTCGCCGCAACCGGCGCCCTGCCGTCGTCCTGGACCGCGCACCTCACCGACCTCAGTTCCTGGTTGGTCGCCGCCGTACTCGCCGCGATCGGCACCTCACTCACCTGGCGGCGGCTACGGTCGGCCGGCTCGCGGCCGCTGCTGTTCGGCGGAGTGCTCGCGGTGGTCCTGGCCGTGTCGGCGCTGGCCCTCCAGTGGTCCACCGGCTGGCGATGACCCGCGAGACAACCGTCGCGCTGGTGGCGTAGCCGGAATCCGCATATGAGCCGACAACACGCTGCCCGTCCCGGTGGACTGGGACGGGCAGCGCGCACTGTTCGTATTACGGGGTCGTCGGCCGGCACGCCGGATGCTCCGGCGGGCACGGGGACAGGATGGTCGAGAAGTACTGGAAGGCCGCGAAAACAGCGACCGGGCCACCGACCAGGAACGCACCGATGATGCCTCCGGCGGCACCCAGGGTCGCAGCACCGGCGACGCAGCCGCCGATGGTGGCGCCGACGAACGGGACCAGCAGCAGGGCGATGGGGCTGGATACCAGTGCACCGGTCGCGGCGCCGAGCACACAGCCCAGGCCGCCACCGATCACCGCGCCGACCGCGCCGGCGATCGCCGCGCTCATCGTCGCCCGCTGGGCGAATACCCCCAGGGCCTGCATATCGCGGGGTGTGAACTGTTCGGCCACTTCCTGGGCCGCCTGTTCGGGGGTGACCACGGGTGCGCTCACCGGCGCCACCGGCACACCGCCCTCGCGCTGCGGGGTGAGTACCGCTGTGCCACCGTCGATCTTCGCGGCGATGGGGTAGGCGATATTGTCCTTGCGATAGGTGAGCGGCACCGTGGTGAGCAGCGTGTCGTCGATGGCCTGCAGAATCAGCTGATCGCCCGCCACCTGCCACTTTCCGTTCGTTTCGACCACGGCGCTGTCGCCGGAGTGCGTGATCTCGTAGGTGAGTTCGCGCGGTGCGGGTTGCGCGGAGACCGGGGCGGCGGTGGCACCGAGGGCCGCTACCGCGAGAGCCGCGGTAGCGACACTGGTTCGGAGTTTCATGGTTGTGTCCTCATCGGTTGATATCGAGGCGGCCGTCGGCGCCGGAATGCGCCGCGGACGTTTTCGGGGGCGGTTACCGGCCGGAGGTGTCGACCAGATCGCCGGCGAGCACCCAGCGGTCTCCTCGGAAACGCTGGATCTGCATGGCCTCCATCGGATAGCCGTCGCCCTCGCCGGTCTGCAGGGTGATTCCCGGCAGCAGCAGATCGATCTCGACACCGTCGAGTGAGCGCATCGCATCGCGCAGGCCTTCTCGGGTTTTGCAGGCCGCGGCGTCGAAGGTTTTGTGGAAACTCTGTGCCATCGCCCAGCCGACCAGGGTGTATCCATCGGACGGGTCGGCGCCGGGGACGTACTGGGCCAGTTTGTCGCGGTAGAGGCGCATCCCGGGGTCGTCGGTCCACTGCGGGTCGGCCGGGTCCTTCACGAAGACCGAGGTGACGACGTTCTGCACATTCTCGAACCCGACCGGCTCGAGCACGCTCATCGTGCTGGAGACCTGGGTGAGGATATGCAGCGGATTCCATTCGGGATTGCGCGCATCCGCCGCCAGCGTCTGCGCCGCGAATTTCGGGGTGGCGAAGTTCAGCAGCACATCGGCTTTCGAGTTCGCCAGGTTGCGCAACTGGGGGTCGACCGTGGGGTCGGTGACCTCGTAACTCTGTTCGGCGATCACCCGTACCCCGCTGCCCGCGGTGGCCTCGGTGAAACTGGCCAGCAGGTCCTTGCCGAAGTCGTCGTTCTGGTACAGGACCGCGACGGTGGCCTCCGGTTTCTGCTCGGTGACGTACCGCGCGAACACCTGGCCTTCGGCGTGGTAGCTGGGCTGCCAGCCGATGGTCCACGGATGTCCGTCGCCGACACCCCACTGGGTGGCCCCGCCGGCGACGAAGATCTGCGGCACCTCGCGCTGGTTCAGGTAGTCCCAGACCGCCGCCGAGGTCGGGGTGCCGAGCGTGGACAGGACGGCGAACACCTGGTCCTGTTCGACCAGCCGCCGTGTCTCCTCCACGGTTTTCGGGGGCTGATAGCCGTCGTCGCGCAGCAGGTATTCGACCTTGCGGCCGTCGATACCGCCTTGTTCGTTGTTGACGTATTCGAAGTAGGCCTGCATCCCCTTCGGGAGTTCGGCGTAGGCGGAGGCCGGGCCGGACAGCGGGAATACGCCGCCCAGTTTCATCGTGCTGTCGGTGAGTCCGGTCGTCTGCTGGCCTTGGCAATCGCCGGAGGCCGTATTGCCGGTGGCGTCGTCGCGACCCCCGCAGCCGGCGACGGCGACGACGACCGCGGTGGCGGCGAGCGCCGCCTGTATCGCTCTAGTGCGCATCGGTTCTTCCTTTCCGGGCCCGGTGTCCGAGCCAGTGCGCCGCCCGGCCGACGAGTCCGGCCAATCCATTCGGCGCGAGGTACATGACCGCGATGATGAGGAGCCCGAACACGACCCCCGGTGCGGCTTGGTTGATGTCCTGGGCGACGGTCGGCACGTACATGACGAACAGGCCGCCCAGCAGCGGGCCCCACTGTCCGCCGAGTCCGCCGACGACCAGTCCGGCCAGCAGGGTGATGGAGAAGGTGAGCGTGAAGGAGTCCGGGGACACGTACCCGATCACCCAGATGTAGATGCAACCGGCGGCCCCGGCGAACATCGCACCCCAGGCGAAGGCCAGGGTTTTGTAGAACGCCGGCCGCACGCCGGTGACCTCGGCGGCGATCTCGTTGTCCCGCACCGCGTGCAGTGCCCGCCCCACCCGCGACCGCAGCATCCCGGCGACCAGCAGATAGCTGACGGCGGTCACCGCGAGAGCCAGGAAATACAACCACTGGTCCTCGGCCAGCCCGGTCCACGCCGGTGGCTGTGGCTTGTCCAGGGTCAGGCCCATGGAGCCGCCGGTCACCGATTCGAAACGTTTCAGCAGGGGTACCAGGAATATCGCGATGGCCAGGGTGACCAGTGCGAGATAGAGCCCGCGTAACCGCAGAGCCGGGATACCCAGGCCGATGCCGAGGACGAACGCGACCGTCGCCGCGACGGGCAGGGTCATAGGGTAGGGCGCATCCCAGCGGTCCATCATGATCGCCGTGGTGTAGGCGCCCACCGCGAAGAATGCCCCGTGCCCGAGCGATATCTGCCCGGTATGTCCCACCAGCAGGTTCAGCCCGAGCAGGGCGACCGCGTAGATCATCGCCAGCGACAGCTGGAAGGTGTGGAAGGGCGCCAGTTCGAACGGCGCCCAGCAGGCCATGACCAGTAGTACAGCCACCGCCGTCCACGACCGGTCTATCCGCCGGAACCGAGGCCGCGGCCGCACCGGTTCGGCTGCGGGAGGGCGCTTCTCCGGGGCCATCGTGGTATCCGGAATTCCCATATCGCTCATACCCTTTCCACCGCCGGCGTGCCGAACAGACCATGCGGCCGGAGCAGCAGCACACCGAGGATGATCACCAGTGGCACACCGATCTTCAGTTCGGTGCCGATGACGTCGAGATAGGCTCCGGCCAGGGTTTCCGCGACCCCGACGATCAGCCCCCCGGCCACCGCACCACCGGGGCTGTCGAAACCGCCCAGCGTGGCCGCCGCGAAGGCATAGATGAGAACCCCGCCCATCATGTTGGGTTCGAGGAACAGCAGCGGCGCCGACAGGACACCGGAGACTGCGCCCACGGCGGCAGCCAGTCCCCAGCCGAGCGCGAGCACGGTGCCGACACCGATACCCACCAGCCGCGCCGACTGCGGGTTGGCGGCCACCGCACGCATCGCCAACCCTGTCCGGGTGTAACGGAACAGCACGTACAGCAGCGCCATCACCACCGCCACCACGGCGAGAATCCCCAGATTGCCGTATCCGGCGGTGACCCCACCCGCCCGTAACGCACCTTCCGGGAACGGGTTGGGGAAACTCTTCAGCTGATACGACCAGATCCAGCCCGCGGCCGCGTTCACGAAGAAGAACAATCCGACGGTGACGATGACCAGCGTGAGTTCCGGCGCCCCCTCGACGGGCCGGATAACAACCCGTTCGATCAGCATGCCGCCGGCGAACGAGATCGCGAGGGTTACCGGCAGTGCCAGCCAGAACGGTGTCCCGCTCTGCACCAGCTGCCAGGCCAGGAACGCCGAGAACATGGCCAGCTCGCCCTGGGCGAAGTTGACGATCCCGGTGAATCGGTAGATGAGGACCAGGGCGAGGGCCATACCGGCGTAGAGAGCCCCGGCGCTCAGCCCTTCGATGATCTGCTGCGCGAATCCGGACACGGTCACACCCGGTATCCGAGGTAGGACCGGGCGACCTGTTCGTCGGCGGCGATATCGGCCGCCGAACCGGACAGGACGATCCGCCCGCTTTCCAGCACATATGCCCGGTGCGCGGTGCGCAGCGCCAGCTGAGCGTTCTGCTCGACGACGATCACAGTGGTGTGTTCCTCCGAGTTGATGGATTGCACGATGCGGAAGAGTTCCCGGGTGACCATCGGCGCAAGGCCGAGTGACGGTTCGTCCAGGAGCAGCAGCCGCGGTCGGGACATGAGTGCCCGGCCGAGCGCCAGCATCTGCTGCTCACCACCGGAGAGCCGTCCTGCCTTTTCGTGCAGTTTGTCGCGCAGGACCGGGAAGTAGTCGTAGACGCGGCGCAGGTCGGTATCGAGACCGGCTCGGGAGCGGCGGGGTCCCGCGCTGTCGTCACGTGTTCCGCGACCACAGCCGAATCCGGCGCCGCCCCCGCGGCCGAATCCGGTACTGATGCTTCCGCGGCGAAATCGGGCCCCGCCGCGGGTGTAGGCGCCCAGGCGGAGGTTGTCCTCGACGGTCAGCGGCGCGAAGGTGCCACGTCCCTCCGGAACATGCGCCACCCCCGTCCGGGCGATCTTTTCCGGCGCGCGCCCGCCGATTTCGGATCCCGCCAGGGTTACCGATCCGCGCACCCGGACGAGACCGCTCAGCGCCCGCAGCAGAGTGGTTTTACCGGCCCCGTTGGGACCGAGCACAGCGCATATCTCGCCGGCGGCTACGCAGATATCGATCCCGTGCAGCACCTCGCCGGCGCCGTAACCGGCCGTGAGACCGGTTACGGCGAGCAGGGGCTCACTGCTCATGACACGTCCTTTCGAAACATTCACCGGCCCAGGGCCTCCCGTGCCGGCCGGTCGGCAGGCGCGGCGGTCATGCCGCCGTTCCCAGGTAGGCCTCGATCACGGCGGGGTCGCGCTGGACCTCGGCAGGCGTCCCGTCGGCGATGACCCGCCCGAATTCGAGGCAGATCACGCGATCACAGAGGCTCATGACGAAGCCCATATGGTGTTCGACCACCACCACGGTCAGGTCGAAATCCACGCGCAGGCCGGCGAGCAGTCCGGCGAATTCGCCGACCTCCCCGTGGCTGAGTCCGTTGACCGGTTCGTCGAGCAGCAGCAGGCGGGGTCCGGCGGCCAGGGCCCGTGCGAGTTCGATCCGTTTCAGCGTGCCGAACGGCAGACCGGCGGCCGGATGGTCGGCGATATCGGCCAGGTCGAGGCGTTCGAGCAAGCCGTCTACCTGAGTGCGCAGCCGGCGTTCTTCGGTGCGTACCGGTGGTAGGAACAGGCTTGCCGCGAGAAATCCGGCACGTGCCCGGTGGTGGGCGCCGGCGAGTACGTTGTCCCGGACGGACATACGGGTGAACAGGCCGAGGCTCTGGAACGTCCGCGCGATTCCGAGCCGGGCCATGAGATCGGGCCGTACCGTCAGCAGATCGGTTCCGAGGTAGTGGAGTGCGCCGGCGGTGGGGGCGCAGCGCCTGGTCAAGCAGTTGAACAGCGTGGTCTTACCCGCCCCGTTGGGGCCGATGAGACCGGTCATTTCGCCGGGCGCCACGGCGAATCCGACATCGTCGAGGGCCGTGATACCGCCGAAGCGAACGGTCAGGCCGGATATCTCGAGCATGCATCCTCCGGGGGCGTGGTCGCGACCGAAATGCTGTGGGGCAGCACATAGTCCGTCGGACCGGCTATGGGTCAGGCCAGCGTAAGAGCGGAATGAATGAAACACATCAGCTCATGCGTCCCAATTATCGCCGCCGCATTTGTCCTCGAAGTACAAGTGAGCAGGGCGTAATTTGATACATATATGGCCGAATGTTGACATTCCCCGCTAGCGCGTGGACCATCCGACTATGTCTGCTGGATCACATCCGCTCGCCGCATCGCTTCCCGAACCGGTACAGCTCGCGCGCACCCGGATCGCCGGCGTCGTCTACGACCGTGCCGAGGAGATCGCCGCACAGGGCAGCACCGCCATCCTCGCCCAGGTCCCCGGCTACGGCGGCCGCGACAGCGAATTCCGCGCCGACGTCCACGACCAGGTGGCCCGTCTGTGCCGCACCGGACTGGGCGCACTACTGAACCACCGACGGGTCACCGCGGCGGAACTCACCCAGACCCGCCGGGCGGCGGTGCGGCGCGCCCGATCCGGACTCCCACTGGCCGACTACATCACCGCCTTCCGGCTCGGCCAGCAGACCTTCTGGAAGAACCTGATCGCGCACGCCGGCGATTCACCCACCGCCCGGGAAGCGACACTGTCACTGGTACTGCCGCTTACCCGGTACTGCGATCTGATCAGCACCGAGGCCACGCAGGCGTACCTGGATTTCCAGCAGCACCAATCGGCCGAAGCCGGTCGCGACGAGCACGATCTCGTCGAAGCTTTGCTCACCGGCACGCTTCCCGAGCGTGGACCACTCCCGGCGGCCGCAGCCGCCCACGGTATCGGGTCTGCGCCCGGGGAACGCCTCGTCGTCATCGCGGCCACGATCCTTGACCGCAGCGTCCGCTCCGAAACCGACGCAGCGCATATTGTTTCGTCGGCGCTGGCACGTACCGGGGTCAACGGGCACCGTACCCTGGCCGTCGTCCGTGCTACCGATATCGCCGCGGTCGCCGGGCTCGGCCGCGCCACCGCCGGCGAGCTGTGCACCCGGCTACGGCGTACCCGCGACGCCCTCCTCGCGGAGGGCATCACCACCGCGTTCGGGATCAGCACGGTGATCACCGGTATCGAACAACTCCCCCGCGGCCGGCAGGAAGCACTCTCGGCCTTGGACCTGCTGCCCGACAGCGGTGGCGTGCTGGCGCTGCCCGAACTCACCCCGTTCCGCTATCTGGTCCTCAGCTCGGACGATACCGCGCGCAGCCTCGTCGACCCGCGCATCGCCCGCGCCCTCGCCGACGATCAGGCCAAGGGCGGGGTACTCGCCGATACCATCCGGGCCTTCATCGCCGCCGATGCGAATCTGCGCGAAGCGGCGGAGGCCCTGCGTATCCACCACAACACCGCCAAATACCGGCTGCGCCGGATCCAGCAACTGACCGGCCGCAATATCCGCACCGTCACCGATCTCGTCGAGCTCCTGGTCGCGATCGAACTCCGGCAGGCACCGGCCCCGGTGCGACGCGAACGCTGATCTGCCACGGTGTCTCCCGCGGCGACCCGCAGCGCGACAGGGTCCCGCACAGCCGCCTCGCGCGTGGGTATTATTTCCGGCCGTACGCGAAACGTGTACCGGCCGAGCCTTTTCGAGCAGGTAGTTCCGGCCGTTCCGGACTGCGCCCGGAATCCCGGCGCACAACCGCAGGGGGTATCAGTGACAGGGCAGTCCCGGCCGGCGTCCACACGACGCCGCGGTAGCACCGTCACACCGGCGGATTCCACCGGTTCCCGAATCCCGCTCTACTCTCGCGAATTCGCGACCGACCCGCACGGTTTCTACCAGTGGATGCGCCGGCGTTTCGGCACGCTGGTCCCGGTCGACCTGGCGCCGGGGGTGCCCGCCACCCTCGTCGTGGACGACCGGACAGCACAGCGAATCCTCGACGACCCCGGCACTTTCCCATCCGACCCTCGCGCCTGGCAGCAGAAGGCACCGGCCGGATTGCCGATCGTGCCGATGATGCAGTGGCGGCCCAATCCGCTACGCACACACGGCCCGGACCACGACCGCTACCGTGCGGCCACCGTGGACGCGCTGGCCGGCGTGGACCCGAATTCGCTGCGTACCACCGTTTCGCGCATCGCAATGGATCTGATCAACCGGTTCTGCTCCGAGGGCGCCGCCGATCTGCTCGACCGGTATGTGGTGCCGCTGGTGTTCCGGACGATGGACGATATCCTCGGCTGCCCGACCGAACTCGGTGATCTACTGTCTCGCGCGTTGACCGAAATGATCGACGGTGCCGCCGACGACGGCGCCGAGCCCCGGATCCAGCGGCTGCTCGCCGAGCTGATCGCCGGTAAACGCGCCGAACCCGGCGACGATGTCACCAGCCGCCTGATCCGGCACCCCGCGAACCTGTCCGATGAGGAGCTCGTTCACCAACTGCTGGGCCTGTACTGGACCGGGATCGAACCGCCGCGCAATCTGATCGCCAATACGCTGCTGCTGATCCTCACCGATCCCCGGTTCACCAGCGATCACACCGGGTTCGCACCGCCGGCCCGCGACGCACTCGACGAGGTGCTGGCGAGCGATCCGCCGCTGGCGAATCACAGCATCAGTTATCCACCGTTTCCCGTGCTGGTCGACGATGTCCTGCTACCCGCGGATCAGCCCGTACTCATCGGCGCGGCTGCCTGCCATGGCCGAGTCGATCGGTCGGACACCCCCGAGGACCAGAATCTCGCCTGGGGCCGCGGACCACACGCGTGCCCGGCGCATGCCCGGGCAATTTCCCGTCTGCTCGCCGAGGAAGCGGTCGATCAGCTACTCGATGCGCTACCCGATCTGAGTCCTGCATTCGACCCGGATCGGACGATCTGGCGACCGGGCCCCTTCCACCGCGCGCTCATCGCGCTTCCGGTGCGCTTCCCGCCCGCACCGGGAATGCCGCTGGGCTGATCACCCGCCGCGGGCGCTACCCATCCCGGCGATGCGAACACCGGCCCCCTAACACCGGGCGCCTCATCGGCGATTATCCCGGTGTACGTGCTCGTCGATCCCGCCAGGGAGGCTACCCATGGTTACTCCGGCCGTTGTCCCGTCCAACCCCGTTCAGGGCCTGATCATGGAATTGAGCCGGCTACTGTGCAGCCTGTCGTCGGGCGAAGGTTGCATGGTCATCATGTAGCCGGCCGGGCTGGGATGGTGTGGTGTAGGCTGACGCAGTCGCCTTTCGGCAACTTTCCCGCATCCCCGATGTATCTGTAACCGCTAGTAACAGATACTTGGGGCGTTCGTCCTCGGTGATCCACCTGTTTCCGTCCCCGCCCGGCGTTACCATGCGCAGATGGGGCAACCCGCCACACCACGCGCGGACACCCTCGGGCGATTGCACGGCGATCAGCTCGCGGAAACCCTGCGCCGATTCACCGCGGCGTGGCAGGATTCGCCCCCACCTCCTGATCTCTCCCGGTACCTACCCGAGTCCACCGCCCTCCGGCGGGTGGCACTCATCGAGCTGATCAAGATCGACCTCGTTCACCGCCCGCGATACACCGGGCAGGACAAACGCCTCGCCGATTATGTGGCCGAGATCCCGGAACTGGGTGATCGGCCGCTGCCCCCGGACCTCGTCTACGAGGAATACCACCAGCGGCGCCGCGCCGGCCTGCCGGTCGACCCCGACGAATACACGGCCGAGTACCCGGATCAGGCCGCGGAGCTGTCCGAACTCCTGGCCACCGGCGAGTACCGGAGTACACAGTTCGGGAGCACCACCGGCGAAAAGCCGGCGACCGTGGACGATATCGAGGCAGGTAGCCGCATCGACGATTTCGATCTGCTCACTCTGCTCGGCCGCGGCGCCTTCGCTCGGGTCTTCCTGGCCCGGCAGCGCACCATGCAGCGGCTGGTCGCGCTGAAGATCTCCGCCGACTCCGGCACCGAACCGCAGACGCTCGCCCAGCTCGACCACGACTACATCGTGCGGGTCTTCGACCGGCATATCCTGCCCAGACCACGGCTGCGACTGCTGTACATGCAGTACATCCCCGGCGGGACCCTGCTGACCGTGCTCGGCAGAGTCCGCGACACCCCGCCGGCCGACCGCAGCGGTGCGCTACTGCTCGACGCGATCGACGACGTCCTCGACGACAAAGGCGAGATCCGCCCGGCCGAATCGGCTGCCCGCACCGAGATCTCATCGCTGACCTGGCCCGAGACCGTGGCATGGGTGGGCACCCGGCTGGCCCGGGCCCTGGATCACGCGGACCGGGCCGGGGTCTTGCATCGCGACGTCAAACCGGCCAACGTCCTGCTCACCGCCGAAGGGATACCGAAGCTCGCCGACTTCAACATCAGTTTCGGGGCGAATGTGGCGGGGTCGAGCCCCGTGGCGTATTTCGGCGGATCGCTGGCCTACATGTCGCCCGAACAACTCGCCGTCATCCACCCCGATCTACCGGGCACCGCCGCCGATCTGGACACCCGCAGCGATCTCTACGCACTCGCGGTCGTGCTGTGGGAGCTACTCACCGGACGCCGGCCGTTCGATGACACCGCCACTGCCACCGATCCCGCCACAGGCCACCCGGAAACCACCGCCGGCGATGCCGCGGCGAGACCCGTCCCGCCGTCGCCGGATCCGGCCGCCACCGCCGGACCACCACCCGAACCGGCGGGCTCCGCGCCCGCCGAATCGCCCCGGCAGCCGGCCCCCGGAGACCGGACAACCCTCGAAGCCATGCTCTCGCTGCGCCGACGCGGCGCCCGGGCCCTTCCTTACTCCGACCTCCCGCCGGATTGTCCCGTCGCCTTGCGCCGCACGCTGGTGCGAGCCCTCGATCCGGATCCGGCCCAGCGCTGGTCCCACGGAGCCGATATGGCACGCCAACTCCAGATCTGCCTGGACCCCCGCGCACGAGATCTGGTGGACCCACCGCGGGGCAGCCTGCGTCGCCGTGCCCGCGCCCTGCTGCACCCGATCATGTTCCTGTCCATCGCCGTACCGAACGCGCTCGCCATCTGGTACAGCTACTATCACAATCGAGTTCTCATCATCGACGACCTGGACGCCGGGGCGCACGACATCTTCCAGCGGGTCGCGCCGATCACCTACGGTCTCGCATTCCTGACCGGTTTCCTCGTCACCACCGTGCTCACCGCGCATCTGGGTTCGGTACTGCGTGGCCTCCACCGCGGCGGAGGCGGGCGGGCCGGCCGCAGTTACGACAACGCCGCGCTGGCCCGGGCCCGACGCGACACCCTGTTGCTGAGCAGTCGTACCGTGCTGGCCTGTTTCCTGCTCTGGGCGATCACCGGAATCGCCGTCCCTGTCACGGTGCAGGCGTCCGGTAGCACGCTGGGGGCGGCGGCCTCGGCGCATTTCTTCGGGACCCAGATCATCTGTGGCGCGATGGCCATGGCGTATCCGTATTTCCTGGTCGGCACCTATGCGGTGCGCTCACTGTATCCGGCGTTCCTGCCGCTGGGTGGTGCGTTCGGCAGCGATCTGGAACAGTTGCGCGCACTGGATCGGCGCAGTACCTATTTCCTGCTGCTCGCCGCGGCGGTCCCGCTACTCGGTGCGGCCGGTGCAACATTCCTGCCGGCCGCCGATATCGCTGAGGTGCGGCCGGCATTGCGGGTGCTGTCACTGGGCAGCGCACTCGCTTTCGCGGGGGCGTATCTGCTGTTCCGGACGCTCGAACGCGATATCGCCGCACTCGAACGTGTAGTCGCCCACGGAATCGCCCCACACGCCGCGGATTCGGCGAGTACGGTATAGCCACTGCATTGCTGCGGGGTGAATCGAAGCGGTGGGAAAGGCGGGGCACAGGATATGCACGATCCGGGATCGCCGGGTATCGGATTCGTTCCATCGCAGGCCGATAGGTCCGCACCGGTATCGGGAGCCGGTCAGCTGCCCAGGTATCTACGCGGCGGATATCGCGATGCCACACCGTTGCTGACGGGCGCCGCACGGCCCGCTCCCGGGCCACGTCACAGCGCGGAACCGGCACCGCAGCGCCGCACGCTCGCCGCGCGCTATCGCAGCGCCGATCCGATCGACCTCGACGGCGCCACGGTATATCCCATGTACAGCGAACAGTTGCCGACTCCGGCATCGGCACTGACCATGACCCTGCTCTCCGCGACACCGCCGGCCGGATTGGCCGCCGTCGGTATCGGCCTGTCGGTGATCGACGGATATATCGATCTCGACGACCGCCACCTGGCCGGAGTCGATATCTGGCGCGACGCACTGGAACGCGGTATCACCTTCGACCTGGCCGCGGACTCGCCGGACGCCCTGTTCGCGCTCACTCCGGTGTGGTCGAACGCCGCGGGGGAGCCCCAATCGTGGTCGGGTAACTACGGAATCGTCGTCGAGCGCACGGAAACGGGCCGTACCGTCCTGTGGTGCAGTATGGGCGAAGGTCCACCCCATTTCGCCGATCTGGTGATCGAGGTGCGCAGCACTCCGCTGGATCCCCACCCGCACCTGTTCATGTCCGGTGCCATCCCCACCGTCTCCACGGCCACGCCCCCGGAACGCCGGAGAAACCGGCACCACTGGGTGGAACCCGATGATCCCGACTCCGACGATCTCGACCACGACCCGTGGGCAGCGCATTACGAACCTGCCTCGGACGACTCGGCGACGTCGCCGGCTGCCGGCGAATCCCCGATAGAGCCGACTGCGGTCGAACCCTTGACGACGCCTGCCGTGGACGACTCCGCCGCGGCAGCAGTCACCGACGACTCCGCGACGGAATCCACCACACCCGAGTCCGTGCCGGCACCGGTCGTCCACGAGCCCGAGCCCACCGCAGCAGATTCCGAAGCCGAAACCACAACGTCGACGCCCACAATGTCGATGCCCGCTGTGTCGACGCCCAGCGCAACCGCCCCTCCAGCCACACCCACCGTCTCGGCGCACATCTCAACCGACCCGCTGCCCACACCCACCGCGCCGACCCACACCACATTCGGCGTTCTGCCTGCACTCACCACAGCAGCGCACAACACAGGCGGCGCTCTGCCCGAACTCACCGCGCCGAAACACACCACAATCGATCCACTGCCCACACCCACCGCGCCGGAGCACACCACATTCGGCCTGCCGGCCGTACCGGCTGTCTCGGCTCCCGCTATAACCAGCCCTCCGGCCGCACCCGCGGTGTCGACGCCCACTACAGGCGACTTCACGTCCGCACCTATGCCGCGCAACGCCCTGACAGCGACCACAACCCGCAACTCCGCGGCCACACCGGGAACCCCGGACTCACCGACGGCACCCCCGGACAGCAACCACTCGGTCACACCGACAGTCCAGACCGCTGAGGCGGCCCGCCGTTCCCCGGGGGCCCACATCGAAGCGGACTGGGTGACGACACCCCCCGCACCCGATTCGCCGGCCGAATCCGTTGTCGGCGAAACTGCGTGGGCAGCCGGCGCCACGGATTCCCTGACCGAATCCGCGGAGGACGATGCCGAGATACAGGGATACCCCTGCAGTTTCGCCGATATCCAACTGGCCGCCCCAACATACGCGGACGAACCGGATCACATCGGTGACATGGAGGCCACCGCGCCGCACCGCGCGCTGGTCGACGACTTCACCGGGTACGACGACCCGCTCACCGGAACAGCGGCGGGCCACCACTTCTCGGCCGACGCGGATCCTCATCCGGACGCCGGGCGGCGCGGATGGGCCGAGAACCCGGAACTGACAGGCCTCGTCCCGATTATCCGCGATGCCGGATTCACCGACTACGGCCCCGAGCCGCCCCGGCAGGCAACAACCGATTCCACCGCGAACACCTCCCTGTACTGCACACCGCTGCTCTCCGGCGACGAAGCGGTCACGGAAATCGCAGTGCGCGACGATCACTCGCTCGTCGACACCCTCGCCGACGATTCACTCGCGCCGGTTCCACCCGCTGACCAGCCGTATACCGACGACGAGATCGACCCGGCTCGCCTCCATTCGCTCGGCGCGGTGGCACACGCCCAGGGTGACGACGACCGGGCGCATCTCCTGTGGACCCGCGCCGCGCGGGCCGGGCATCTCGCAGCCATCTTCGACCTCGGCGCGCTGTCGCTGCATCGGAACGATCCGCGCGCCGCGGAGCGGTGGTGGCGGGCTGCGGCCGGTCGGCGGATGATCCCCGCCATGGCCGAACTCGCGGTACTCCTGGAACAGCGCGGCGCCGTCGCGGAGGCTCATATGTGGCGTACTCAGGCAGTGGCCGAAGAGGTGATCGCCACCGCGACCCGCCGTCCGGCTGCCGGCGAAACACTCACCGGCATGCGCTGAGGATGCACGGGGGCGTTGCGGCCTGAAAACCAGTTGAACACGCGGCCGGGTTCCGGCGACGATACTGCGACCACCATGGATACGCCGCCAGATGTGTTGCCGGCCGTTCCGTGCACGGCAGTCCGGCACCGGCACCGGTTTCGCCGACGACAGGACCGCTGTCGCGGTCGGGATCGGCAGCGGATTCGGCAGTCGGCCCGGCCGCCCGGGACCAGGTATTGCGGACCGGGATCCGGCTGAGCGCGCTGTCGTTCAACGGCCGATCACCCCGTCGGCGCCGGCGGTCGCGGTTGCCGGGAAAACCCCGGCCGGGTTGCCGTGCGACTGCACGCGACGGCGGTTGCGATGAGTTTCGGGCGCGGCGGCGGTCCAAGGTGGTGATATGTCCACCGGTCGCCACTTGACCTAAACCAATGTCGAGGTTGTTGAGTTCATGAGTATGGAAGCCCCGAATGGACCTGCCGACGCGACCGGCACCCGCCTCGACCTCGCCGACCCCACCGTCCGGACTTTCGCTCAGCTGCTGGTGAACGTGCTGCTCGTATCGTTCATCAACTTCACGATCTGGTTCGGTATCACGTTCTTCGTCTACCTGGAGACCCGCTCCGTTTTCGCGACCGGGATGATCGCCGGGATTTTCCTGGTCGCGATGGCCGGCACCGGCGTGTGGTTCGGCAGTATCGTCGACCACCACCGCAAGAAGTCGGTGATGCAGGCTTCCGCGCTGGTGTCCCTCGCGGTCTATGCGATCGCACTCGCGTTCTACCTGGTCACTCCGGCCGAGGCATGGCGCGATCCGGCCGGTATCCGCCTGTGGGTGCTCATCGTGCTCGTGATGGCCGGCGTGATCGCCGGTGGTCTGCGGACGATCGCGCTGCCGACCGTGGTCACCGCCATGTTCGACCCCCGTATCCGGGATCGCGCCAACGGCTTGGTCGGCACGACCACCGGGATATCGCAGCTGGCGACATCGGTGGCCAGTGCGCTGCTGGTCGGCTGGAACGGAATGCTCGGCGTGCTGGTGATGGCCGTCGTCGTCCTCACCGGCGCCGTCCTGCACCTGCAACGTCTCACTCTCCCGGACGCGCTGTCCCGTGCCGCCGCCGCGGGCGAACCCAAACGGGTCGACCTGCGCGGGACGGTGCGGATCATCCGCGGAATTCCGGGCATGATCCCGCTGATTGCCTTCACGGCGTTGAACAACCTTCTATTCGGTGGGTTGATGGCGCTGATGGACCCGTACGCCTTGTCGATGATGTCGGTGCAGGCCTGGGGCATCATCTGGGGCGCGCTCAGCGCGGTGATGATCGCCGGCGGCCTGCTCGTGGCCCGAACCGGCACCTCGTCGAATCCGGTGCGGTTGATCCTGCTGATCAACCTGGCGCTGTGGGCGGTGATGCTGGTGTTCCCGCTCCGGGATTCGGTGCTGCTGCTGGTGGGCGGTATGGCAGTGTTCATGGTGCTGATGCCCTTCGCGGAGGCCGCCGAACAGACTGTGCTGCAAAAGGTCGTCCCGTACGAACGGCAGGGCCGGGTGTTCGGTTTCGCGCAGAGTGTGGAGCAGGCGGCCTCTCCACTGACCGCATTCCTGATCAGCCCGCTGGCGCAGTTCTTCTTCATCCCGTTGATGACCGACGGGTCGGGTGCCCGCTGGATCGGCGGCTGGTTCGGCACCGGCGAAGCCCGCGGTATGGCGCTGGTGTTCGTCCTGCTCGGTGTCCTCGGCCTGCTGTTCACCGGTTACGCCCTCGGCAGCAAGCATTACCGCTACCTGAGCCGCAGCTACCGCGCAGGCGGTCCGCGGGTGGAGGATTCGGAACACGGCAGGGAGAAAACAGATCCGGATATCGCGACCTCGCTCGGCGCCCCGGGCGCCGATACACCGTTGGCCGAACTGCCCGCGAACGATCTCGAGGCCGAGTTCACCGGACTGATACCGGAACAGCCATGCGACGCGACGGGATGCGAACCCGCGGGAGTGCGATGAGCAGGCGGACGCACTGATGGCAGAGTCCTTTTCGAATCCGCCCGAAAACCGTTGGACGGTTCTCCACGAGCCGTCTTAGAGTGAGCGCTATGGGAACTTTGTGCACCAGCGGAGTGTGCGCGGGCGTGTACTACCTCCGCCTGCGCACGGCAGCTCGGACTCTGCCGGCGCACCTCGCACTCCGCTGACGCCGCCGGGTCGTCCCGCTCACGGGACCCCCGGCCGTAATCGATACCGGTCCACCCGGCCGGTATCTCGTCGCGATCATCCGGCGCTTCGGCGCCGCGTACAGCACCGGCATGGGTCCGGGCGAATCAGCGCACCTCGATTCGGCCCACTCCTCCGGAGGACCAATGTCCCGCCCGCGTACCCGTATGCCCGCGACTCGCAAAAGGCTGTCACAAAATTTCCTGACCGAACCCGCCACCGCCCGCCGCATCGTGGTGGCCGCCGATATCGGCCGATCCGAACTCGTCCTGGAGATCGGGCCCGGCGACGGTATGCTCACCCGCCACCTCCTTCGATATGCAGGACTGGTGGTTGCCTATGAAAAGGATCCGGAATATGCCCGCCGACTCTCCGTAAGGTACGCCACCGACGACCGAATCAGGGTGGTGAACAAGGATTTCCGTTTCGTCGTCCCACCGGCACAACCGTTCGCCGTCGTCGGCAATATCCCGTTCGGGGCGAGCACGGATATTCTGCGCTGG
The DNA here is from genome assembly GCF_029868325.1 of Nocardia carnea. Classification (GTDB taxonomy): domain Bacteria; phylum Actinomycetota; class Actinomycetes; order Mycobacteriales; family Mycobacteriaceae; genus Nocardia; species Nocardia carnea_C. The sequence continues at coordinate 28,784 of NZ_JARWNW010000165.1, read as the reverse complement.
TGTCTGGGAGCGCCTCGGCTCACTTCGGCCACGCTACTCACTCAATACGAATTCGCCCGGAAATACAGCGGCGATTACGGACGGTGGACAAAATCGACCGTAATTCATTGGCCGGATCGGGTTCCGGCCCTGGGTGAACGGATCGACCGCAGGGAATTCTTTCCGGTACCCCGGGTCGACGGCGCGATACTGCGCATTGTGCGCCGCCCGGTCCCGCTGTTACCGGCCGGTGCCCGCGCTGATTACCGGCGAATGGTGGAACTGGGATTCTCGGGAATCGGCGGTTCACTTGCCGCCTCACTCCGGCAGGCGCATCCGGCCCGGGCGGTGAACCGGGCCTGCGCCGCGGCCGGGATCGCGACCGACCTACCGGTGGGGCTGGTTCCACCACCAGCATGGCTCACCCTGTACCACCGGTTGTCCGAGACCGCATCGCCGCGAACCCGCCGCCCGGCACCCCGTCGCCATGGGCGATAAGTCCCTCCTACACCGCCGTGAAGTCGCGACTCGCGATATATGCCGGTCGGCGTGCCGGTGCCGCGAACGGCTCTTCCAGCGTGTTCTCCACACTGTTGAACACGAGGAAGATATTCGACCGCGGGAACGGCGTGATGTTGTTCGCCGACGCGTGCATGATATTCGAATCGAACAGCAGCGCCGACCCGGCCGGACCGGTGAACTGCTCGATTCCGTACTTATGGGCCAATTCGGTGATATCGGCCTGGCTCGGTACCCCGATCTCCTGCTCACGCAGTGATTCGCGGTAGTTGTCCGCCGGAGTTTCGCCCTGGCAGGGGACGAAAGTGCGATGCGATCCAGGCATCACCATCAGGCTGCCGTTGTACGGGTAGTTATCCGTCAACGCGATGGACAGACTCACCGCCCGTGGCGTGGGCATTCCGTCTTCGGCGTGCCAGGTCTCGAAATCGGAATGCCAGTAGAAGCCGGTACCGAATCCGGGGAGGTAATTGACCCGGCTCTGGTGGATGTACACATCCGAACCCAGAACCTGCCGGGCCAGATCCACCACCCGGGATTCGCGTACCAGCTCCTTCACCGCCGGGCTCAGCGTGTGCACATCGAATACCGAGCGCACCCGCTGCGACGTCTTCTCCACGATGAGCCGGTCGTCACCCCGCAATTCCGGATCAGTTGCCAGCCGATCGATCTCGGCGGCGAACTCGGCCACCTCTTCGGGGCTGAGCAAACGATCCAGAATCGCGTAACCGTCGGTATCGAACGCAGCCAGCTCCGCGTTGCCGATCCGGCCCCACACCGTCGCGTCGTGTCGCTCCTGAAGCGCCAGCCGCTCGGCGGTTCTGGTCGGATAGCGATCGATCCGATTGTCAACCAACGTCGTTCGTCCTTCCTCTCAGTCGGCCGGAACGGCGATCAACGGATAAACGCCGTTCTCGTCGTGCACCTCCTGCCCCGTGACAGGAGGATTGAACACGCACAGCATCCGCATCCGTGTCCGTGTCCGCACCTCGTGCTTCTCGTGCCCGTCGAGCAGATACATCGTGCCCGGGGCGAGATCGTAGGTGCGGTCGTTGGTCAGGTCGGTGAGGGTGCCTTCACCCTCGACCAGCCAGACCGCTTCCACATGGTTCTGATAGTGGAAGACGTGGGTGGTGCCGGCCTTGATGGTGGTCTCGTGGAACGAGAACCCCACACCATCACCGCCCAGCACGATCCGTTTGCTACGCCAATCCTCCGCACCGACATCGCGGTGGGTGCCGGTGATCTCGTCGGTGGTGCGCACGATCATTTCTGTAGTTCCTCTCAGCTGCAGACGGTTTCGACGGCATCGCCCAGGATGCGCAAACCGTGGTCCAGTTCGTCGTCGGCGATGGTCAGCGGCGGCAGCAGTTTCACAACTTCATCCGATGCCCCGGAGGTCTCGGCCAGCAGGCCACGCTCGAACGCGACCTGGCAGACTTTCCCGGCCTGCGAGGCGTCGTCGAAGACCAGGCCGTGCACCAAACCGCGGCCCCGAGTCGAGATTCCCGGTGCGGCCGCGGAGATATCGTTCAACGCCGCGGCCACCCGCTTACCCTTGGTGCCGGTGGACTTCTCCAATACATCATCGGACCAATAATGCTCGAGCGCCACCTGCGCGGTCACGAAGGATGGATTGTTACCCCGGAAGGTGCCGTTGTGTTCGCCCGGTGACCACACATCGTGCTCCGGCTTGAACAGCACCAGCGCCATCGGCAGGCCGTAACCGCCGATCGACTTGGACAGGGTCACGATATCGGGGGTGATCCCGGCCGCTTCGAAGGAGAAGAACGGGCCGGTGCGACCGCAGCCCATCTGCACATCGTCGACGATGAGCAGGATGCCGCGGGCGGAGCACAGCGAGGCCAGATGCTTCAGCCATTCGGCGCGGGCCAGGTTCACCCCGCCTTCACCCTGCACGGTTTCCACGATCACGGCGGCCGGGCGGTCCAGGCCGGAGGAGGAATCGTCGAGCACCCGCTCCATCCACTGGAAGTCTGCGGTGGTGCCGTCGAAGTAACCGTCGTAGGGCATCGGTGTCGCATGGTTGAGCGGAACACCGGCACCGGCGCGCTTCATGGCGTTACCGGTCACCGACAGCGCACCCAGCGTCATCCCGTGGAATGCGTTGGTGAAGCTGAGGATCGTCTGGCGGCCGGTCACCTTACGGGCCAGCTTCAGCGCCGCTTCCACCGCGTTTGCGCCGGTCGGGCCGGGGAACTGCACCTTGTAGTCCAGGCCGCGCGGCGCCAGCAGGGTATCGCGGACGGTCTCCAGGAGTTTGCGCTTGGCGACAGTGGACATGTCCAGACCATGGGTAACACCGTCACCGGCCAGGTAGTCGATCAGCGCCGTCTTCAGCAGGGGGTTGTTGTGGCCGTAGTTCAGCGCGCCCGCTCCGGCGAAGAAATCGAGGAAATCCCGGCCGTTCTCGTCGCGCAGCCAGGCACCCTGGGCGGTCTCGAACACCGCGGGCCAGGAGCGGCAGTAACCGCGGACGTTGGATTCCAGGTCGTCGAAGATCGTCGTTTCAGGGGTAATCATCAGTGATCCCTTTCGTTTTTACGGGCGATCGGGGAGATGGTGTAGAGGTCCTCGGCGGCGTGACTGTCCGGGAAAACATCCGGTTCGAACAGAACGCTTCGCACCATTTCGGCGCCGCGGCGGCGAGCCAGCGAGGCGAACATGGCGATCGAGGCGGGATTATCGGGGGACACGGTGGTCTCCAGCGCGTTTACGGCACCGCCGGCCGGATGATCCGGCGCGGTGACGGTGGCGACCAACCAGTCCAGCATGGCGACCCCGGTTCCGCGGCCACGCTGGTCGGCGTCCACAGCGACCTGCCAGACGAACAGGGTGCCGGGCGCATCGGGTCTCAGGTAGCCGGTGACGAAGCCGACGACACGACCGTCGCTTTCGGCGACCACCGAGCTGGCGGCGAAATCTCGGCACCACAAAAGGTAGGAATAGCTCGAATTGACGTCCAGGACCTGCGACTCGTCGGCGATTTGCCACAATCGCGCGGCGTCCGTGATCCGCGGTGCGCGCAAGCTCACGCCGGTACTGGCGGGCTCCGCATCGGTCGCGGCGGACGAGGTGGTCGAGCCGGTGCCGGTCGAACCGGCGGTCTGCGTGCCGGTCGAACCGGCAATCTGCGTGGACTCAGTGTGTAAAGACATACAACTCCGATGTCTGCTTGCAGTACTTTCCCAGGCTTACGAATCAACTTTGAGGTGACCTGGTCGAGTTCTTTACGATTGTGTTACAGGCTGATGACGCCCCTCTCGATCGATGGCAGGAAGCCGGATGACGAATCGGGCACCCCCTCCGGGGCGTTCCGTACATTCGACCCGGCCACGGTGAGTGGCCACGGTCTCGGCGACGAGCGCCAGACCGATTCCGGTACCACCGGTGGTGGACCGGCGGCTGCTTCGGGAAGTTGCGAAACGTTCGAAAATTCGGTCGCGGTCGGCCGGTGCAACCCCGGCACCGGCATCGTCGATCTCGATGACGGCCTCCGCGCCGTCGCGGCGCACTGTCACCGCCACCGCACCCCCGCCGTGCCGGTCGGCATTCTTCAGCACATTCAGCAGGGCGCGCTCCAGTTCCAGTTTACGGCCCAGAACCGTGACGGGCTCGGCGACTGTGAGCAGCTCGGCAGGCCGGTGACTATCGCGCAACGTGTGTACCAGCAGGTCTCCCACCGAAACGGGATCCACATCACCGTGGTGCATACCCGCTTCCACCCGTGCCAGGGCGAGGAGATCGTCGAGCAGCCGGCGCAGGTGTTCCACCTCGGCGCTCACCAGATCCAAGGCCCGCTGGGACCGCGGGGGAAGTTCCGCACGCGAGCGTTCCAGCACACCCACCGCCGTGGTCAGGGTGGTCATCGGGGTGCGCAGTTCATGGCTCACATCGCCGAAGAGCCGGTGTTCGCGATCGATCCGGCGTTGCAGCGAATCGACCATCCGGTTGAACGAGGCAACCGTACTGGCGAGATCCTGGTCGTTGCTGTCCGGCAGCCGGGTGCCCAGTTCACCGGAGGCGATGAGCGCGGCCGCCTCGGCGACGTCGCGTAGTGGTTTGAGCATGCGCCGGCTCACCCCGACCCCGACCGCGGCGCCGACCAGCGCCGCGGCGACGGCACAGCCCACCAGCAGTGCCGGGCGGTGATGCAACCGCTCACTGAAGGTGCGGCTCTCATCGCTGACCACAGCGAACACCGCCAAGACCAGGACCAGCGCCATCAGACCGGAGGACGCCGCGAACGCGGTCGTCACCCGGCTGCGCAGGCTCCAGCGCCCCGGATCGCGTTCGACCCGGGCCGCAATCGTTGTGCCGGCCATCGATCAGCGCTGCACGTCCAGCCGGTAACCGAGGCCACGGACGGTGACCACGATCTGCGGATCGGAGGGGTCGCGCTCGATTTTGGTGCGCAACCTGCGCATATGGACATCTACGATTCGCTCGTCACCGAAGAATCCCCGGTCCCAGACGCGCTCCAGCAACACATCGCGGCTCAGGACCCGGCCCGGCGCATCTGCCAGTTCGCACAGCAGGCGGAATTCGGTGATGGTGAGGTTGATCTCCTCGTCGCCGCGGCGCACCGCGCCACCTTCGGGCGAGAGGATCAGGGGTGTGGTGGGATCGGCGTCCAGGACGACCTCGATGGGCGCAGTCTCCCGTTCCACCGACAGGCGCGCACGGCGCCGCAGGGCGCGCATCCGCGCGGTGATCTCCTTGATCTCGAACGGTTTGGTGACGAAATCATCGGCGCCGGCCTCGAGGGCGGCCACCACATCATGAGTATCGTCACGTGCGCTCACCACGATGATCGGTACGTCGTGATCGCGGCGGATCTCCCGGATACAGGTGAATCCGTCCATTCCGCCGAGCATCAGATCGACGATCATGACATCGGGTACACCGATCGTCCGCAGATGGGTGAGCGCGGCCTCGGCTTCCTCGGCCTCGGCGACGTCGTAGCCTTCGTCCTCCATGGCCAGGCGTAATGCACCCCGGACCCGGTCGTCGTCTTCCACGATCATCAGGTTCGCGCTCAATTTTCAATCCCTTGCAGACGCACGTGGCGTGCCGCGGCGCGGGTTTCGCATCCCCAAACCGACGCGACAGCCCGCTACTCAGTTTACTCGAGCAACCTTCCGGTTATACGAGTAGCCGCTATGCCTGCGAAGTAAACCCCCCAAGTGAAATGACTCACTGTCAGATGTCGCGCGCATGCTCCAAACGGAAGAAGTTGCTCGGAGTGCCGTCGGCGCGGAGTTCCTGGTAACGGAAAGTCAGTTTGCGTGCGTCGAAAGTGGCGAACCAGTCGGTCCAGCTGACGGGCTGGAGGACCGCGCCACCATAGTGTGGAAAGTCCAGGCGCAGCACTCCCACCTCGCCGTTGTACTGACTGCCGGGCGTCGTCGCCGGATTGGCACCGCGCCGCTGGGCCCACTGGCGGATGATCTCATGATTCGTGGTGACCATGGTTGTTCCGGGAGCGGCGGAAAGGCCACCCTTCATGACGAACCTCCTTGCGGTAGGTGCGTACGTGCTCACCGCGCGACCCTCGGTGGTCACACCGGCTTTCCGGACTTGTACCCGACTTCGCACTCTTGCAAACACAGCGGACAGGCAAATGTCCTGTGTGTCCGCACTGTCACTCCGGCGACCGGCGATCCCCGTCCCGGCGACCCCTCGGGTTTGCCGAAGATTCGCCGCGGCCGGAAAACGGTCACCTGCCGCCGGAAATCGGGGCCAGAGCCACCGTGATGTTATCGCTGCCCCCACAGACAACCGCGTAGTCGACCAGCGCCCGCGCGCCGTCGCTCGTCGGCACCCCGAGTGCACGTTGCGAAAGCTCGACCGGACCGGGCAGATAGTTCCACAGGCCGTCGGTGCACAACAGCAGCGAACCCGGACCGTCGACGTAGTAGGACCGGATACTGTCGCCCGACCAGGGCTGCTGCCCGGCGTCCGCGCCGAGCCAGCGCATCAGGGTATGGGCCCGCGGATCGGCCATGGCAGCCTGCTCGTCCATCGCGCCCGCCTCGATCAGCGTCTGCGCCCACGAATCGTCGACCGTCAGCTTCTGCGGGCCGGCGAGCGGACCGGGATGCCCCGGACGCGCCGGGTGCTCGGTAACCCGGTCCCCGGCCGCCAGCCAGTAGGCGCGGCTGTCGCCGATATTCGACACGGTGACCGATATCCGGCCGTCTGCCTCGGTGCGCACGATCGCCGAAACATAGGTACACGACGGCGCGTCCCCGTCCGGCCCGGCCAGGTTGCGCACTGCCTCCGACGCGGCCGCCATCCCCGCGGCCGTGGCCTCCTCGGCCGTCCGATCCTCGGCGAGGGCGGCGAGGCAAGCATCAACGCCGGTGCGTACGGCGGTCCCCGAGGCGGCCTGCGGATCCGGCGACGACGACACACCGTCGCACACCACCAGGACGAGAGTCTCCGGTTGCCCGCTGGCGTCGGGAGCAACCGCCGCGGCCACGGCGTCCTCGTTACGCGCATGCACGATTCCACGGTCGGTGACCAGCGCGGCCACCCCGAGATCGGCCTCGAACCGATCCTGAAGCCGATGCGGATGATCACAGACGGGACAGCGCGGGCCGCGGCCCTGGGTCCCGCAGTGCACACAGACCACTTCCGCCAGACCGTCGTCCGGCAGCGCCACCCGGTGGATCCCCGGCGTCACCGCCTGGCGCGGAACGGTCCGTTCCGCGGCCGCGGCCCGGCGGCGGGTGTCCAAGGTATCGCGCACCGCCGGCATGGGTTCGGTCACCGCGTCGAGAATATCGCCGGGTTCGGCGCCCCCGCCGTTCGTCTCCGGGTTCATCCGGCCACCACACTGTCGAGTAGTTCCCGGCGCCCCCCGACCCGGATACCGCGAGTCCGCACACCGCCCCCCTTCATTCGACCCGTTCCGTTCTGACGATCGACGATAGTACGCGGTGACCGCGCGGACGCGTTCATCCGCGCTCCCCAACCGCGCGAACGGCTTTGCGGGCCGCCACCAGCACCGGATCCCAGACCGGCGAGAACGGCGGGGCGTATCCCAGATCGAGTGCGGTCATCTGTGTCACCGTCATTCCCGCGGTCAGCGCGACCGCCGCGATATCGACCCGCTTTCCGGCGCCTTCCCGGCCCACGATCTGCACGCCGAGCAGGCGCCCGGTGAGGCGTTCGGCCAGCATCTTGACCGTCATCGGCGCCGGGTCCGGGTAATAACCGGCACGGCTGGTGGATTCGATCGTCGTGGTGACGTATTGCAGGCCGGCGGTCCGGGCGTCCTTCTCCCGTAGACCGGTTCGCGCCACCTCGAGATCGCACACCTTGCTCACCGCGGTACCGACCACACCGGGAAAAGTCGCGTAACCCCCGCCGATATTGGCGCCGATGATCTGGCCGTGCTTGTTGGCGTGGGTGCCCAGGGGGATATGGCGGCGCATGCCGGAGACGAGATCGAGCACCTCCACGCAATCGCCCCCGGCCCAGATATTTTCGTGCCCGAGAACCCGCATGGCGGTATCGGTCAGGATCCCACCGTGCCCGCCGATGGGTAATCCGGCCGCGCGGGCCAATTCGGTCTCCGGAGCGACCCCGATCCCGAGCACCACCACATCCGCGGGGTATTCACTGCTGCCGGCGACCACGGCGCGGGCCCGGCCGTCGGCACCGGTCCGGATCCCGGTCACCTCCCGGTCGCCCGCCACCACGATGCCCAGCCCGCCCAGCGCCTCGCGAACCAGGGCGCCCATATCGGGGTCCAGCGTCGACATCGGCTCGGCCCCGCGGTGCACGACGGTGACGTCGAAACCGCGGCGGATCAGGGCCTCCGCCATCTCGACTCCGATATATCCCGCGCCGACCACCACTGCGCGGCGACCGCCGGTGGCGGCCAGGGTCGCGATGAGGGCTTCGCCGTCGTCCAGGGTCTGCACCCCGTGCACACCGGGCGCATCGATACCGGGCAGCGGCGGACGGATGGGCCGGGCACCGGTCGCGAGGACGAGTTGGTCGTAGCCGGTCCAGGTTTCGGCACCGGTGGCGAGATCACGGCTACGCACCCGGCCGCCCGCGATATCGAGTTCGACGACCTCGCTGCGCAGCCGCACATCGATCGCCCGCGCCCGGTGCTCGTCCGGTGTGCGCGCGATCAACTGGTCCCGGTCGCGGACCTGCCCGCCGACCCAGTACGGGATCCCACAAGCGGAGTACGAGGTGAAATGCCCGCGTTCGAACACCACGATCTCGAGGTCGCCGGCCTCTCGGTACCGGCGTGCCTGGGAAGCCACCGACATACCGGCCGCGTCACCGCCGACGATCACCAACCGCTCGGTCATACGATCAACCTACCCAGTCGGCCACGAATCTCGTCGATACCACCGGCGGCCGCCACCCTCACGCCACCGGATGACAGGCACCCATCCTGGTACCAGCAGAGTTCGACGCGGTGATCGTTCCCGATCACCGCACCCCGCAAGGTCGATGGCGAACCCGGTTTCGGCGATGGCCGGCCCGCGCTCGGCGACCGGGTCGCTCTTCACCATCAGCCAAATCTCGGCGGGTCCGCTGGATACCGCCGAGATGTGTGTTCGTCCTCGGCGCCCGCGCCGATTCACTGTGCTCGCGACGACTCCACAGGCGTCCGGTCCGAACTCCTCGTCCGGGCCCGTCACGACCTGGCCGCCGGTCGGGTGTCTCGGCGTCAGGCGGTACGCGAGCCGATCAGCGGGAGCCGGTCCATGGCGGTGCGGGCGGGGCGGCGGGAACCGGTGGTCGACCGGCCGTTGCTGTCGGTGAAGGTCAGAATGCCGTCCTCGATCGGGCTCTTACGCAGGTAGGCGCGGTCCCGGAAATAGCTGTTGACCACCTTCCACGGTCCACCGGTGCCCTGTCGCGGCATCACCGCGTCGCCGCGCTGGATATAGCCGGAACTGAGCGCACCACCCATCACCGAGACGTCGGAGCGGTCGCCCTCGCGCGCGTTCACCACGAACCGCGTATAGCCGCGGTCCCGCATCCGGTTGAGCACCTTGCAGAAATATTCTGCGGCGAGATCGGCCTTCAGGGTCCACGAGGCGTTGGTGTAGCCGAGGACCATCAGCGCGTTCGGTACACCGTCGAGCAGCGAACCCTTGTACATGACCCGCTCCCGTGTCACCACCGGCTCCCCGTCGACTTCCAGGGTGGCGCCGCCCAGAATCTGGATGGTCAGGCCGGTGGCGGTGACGACGATATCGGCGTCGATCTCGGTGCCCGAGGAGAGGCGGATCCCGTTCTCGGTGAAGGTGTCGATGGTGTCGGTGACGATGGACGCCTGTCCGCGGCGCAGGGCCTTGAACAGGTCGCCGTCGGGTACCACGCACAGCCGCTGGTCCCAGGGCGCGTAATCCGGGCTGAAATGCCGCATATCGATACCCGGTCCGACCGCCATCCGGACCCAGTTCAGGAACATTTTCCGGGCCAGGGCCGGTTGTTTGCGCGAGAGCTGATAGCTGGCCTGCTGGACGGCGATATTACGTGCGCGACCGACCTGATAGGTGAGGGCGGCCGGGGATTTGACTTTCGTGAGGCCGATCGCGACCGGATCGTCGGCCGGGATCGAGGCGATATAGGTGGGCGAACGCTGCAGCATCGTCACATGGCCGGCGTCGGCGACCATCGACGGCACCAGCGTGATGGCGGTGGCCCCGCTGCCGATCACCACGACTTTTTTGCCCCGGTAGTCGAGATCTTCGGGCCAGTGCTGGGGGTGGACGATCTGCCCGCTGAAGTTTTCTTCGCCGGGGAACGACGGCCGGTAGCCCTGGTCGTAGTCGTAGTAGCCGGTACAGCCGACCAGGAAGCCGGCGGTCCACAGTTCCTCGGCGCCGGTTGCTTCCTCGACGACCCGGACGGTCCACTGGTTGTCCGCACTGGACCAGCTCGCGGAGATCACCTTCCGGCCGAAGTGGATATGCGGGGTGACCCCGTACTCGTCGGCGGTCTCCTCGAGATAGCGGCGGATAGCGGCGCCGTCGGCGAGCATCTTGGTGCCGCGCCAGGGCCGGAAACCGTAGCCGAAGGAGTACATATCGGAGTCGGATCGGATCCCCGGGTACCGGAACAGGTCCCAGGTTCCGCCGATGGCGGTCCGCCGTTCCAGGATCGCGTAGCTGCGCCCGGTGTTCTCCTTCTCCAGATGACAGGCCACATCGATACCGGACAGACCGGCTCCGATGATCAGTACGTCGACATGCCGCGTCATTGCGTTCCTCGTCTGTTCGTGCCGGGTTCGCCGTCGATCATGACAGACGCACCTTTTACCTGTAACCGAGAGTAGCCGATATCAGTGGTGGCACCGGCAAGCCCCGTACCTCAGGTCGAGAACTCCGCAGTTTCCCCCGCCACGACCTCGACCAACGTGATATTTACCTCAATTTTCCCTCCTGCTCATAAAGGACCGCCACCGGCACCGCAACGCGCCTGCTCCGATCACCGGAATTCGGCGATGACCGGGGCGAAGGTCTCCAGGTCGGGTTCGAGCACGGTGATATAGCCGAAGCCGAACCGGTCCCGGTTGACCCGCAGCCGATCGGCGATCTCGCGGGGACCGCCCAGCAGCACCGTGGGCAACTCGTCCACCGCGGCCAGCACCTCGGGCTCGACTGCCGAGCCGAACCTGTCGAGGAATTCGTCGCGCCCGGCGGCGGGCACCACCGACTGGACCAGGATGTTCAACTCCACCTCCGCGGCACGCTCCCCCAGCGCCGCGCGGACGAACCGGACGCGTTCATCGATTTCCGCCGGGCCGGCCGGCCGCAGCGGGCCCGCGCCCGTGGTCGCAGCCCCGGTCAATGCGACAACCGATGCGTAGCGGGCGGCGAGCGTGAGCATCCGATCACCCCAGCCGCCGATCAGCAACGGCGGGCCGCCCGGCCGCATCGGCTGAGGTTCATAGCCGGGATCCGCGAACAGGTCGCGCAACGTCCGCACGGTCTGCTCGAGATACGCCACCCGGGTCGCACCGGTACCGAACGGGATACCGGCGGTTTCGAATTCGTCGCGCACGTACCCCGCACCCAGCCCCAGTTCCAGCCGTCCTTCGACGAACCGATCGGTCCCGGCGATATCGCGGGCCAGTAACGCCGGGTTGTAGAAGGGCGCATTCAGCACGAACGTGTTCAGGTGTACCCGTTCGGTGTTCTCGGCCGCCAGCACCAGCGCCGGAAACGGCGGCGCCATGCCCAGATGATCGGCTACGCCGATCACGTCGTACCCCAGTTCCTCGGCCCGGCGGCATTTGCGTACCCAATCGTCGCGCGAATCCGGCACGACCATGTTGACGCCGAAGCGGAATTCCCTCGGTGAGCTCATACCCTCTGCATACCCCGCGCGGGTTCACCGCGCCCCCTCCGCACCGGCGAGTCGACGGACATAGGGTGGGTATACGTCCCGGGCAGGCGCGGCGCCGGTCCGAGCCACCAGGAGGATTGCCGATGAACGCCACGAAAGCCCGGTTCGGTCTGTTGATCGCGGCCACCGCGCTCGCTTTGTCCGGGTGCACCGAGATCGAGCAGGCGCTGAACAAGGGCGGCGACACACCCTGCCGCGAGTACATCGCGCAGGACCAGGAAACCAAACGCGTCACCATCACCAAGTTCCTCGAGGAACAGCACGGTCAGGCGCCGACCGGTACGAATGTGGACCTGTCCATGGCCGCCGTCGACGGCCTGTGCACCGTCCAGGCCAATGCCGATACCCCCATCGAGCGGGCCGATCTGGCCGGCATCTTCATCCGGAAGTAGCCGGCTACCGCGCCGCCGGTGCCGGAGGATCGGGCGACGGGCCCCTCGCGCGCAACCATTTGCCCTATACCACAAGCCTTTTCGCCGGACCACCCACGCCCCCTCGCCCCGGAAAACGGGATACGCAAGAATGTGTTCGCAAAAGTGCTGGCGAAGTAGCGATCCGGATACCGGGCTGCGGCGAGCCGGAATCGGTGCGCCCGGCCGGTGCCGGCGCCGGAGACTAGGTGCAAGGAGCGCGCAATGTTTCATCGGATCGGATCGGTAGCGCCGCGGTGCCGCGGTGTGGCACGGAGTTCCTGATGGCGTATCGCAGCGACCGGGTGGCGGTAACCGACAGGGCCCGCAACGCGTTACGCGAATTGATCGAACAGCACGGCCCCATCCTGCTCTACCTGCCCCATCACGATACGGGCGAACCGGCGCCGACCTGGTTGCCCATCCGCGATTTCCGGGCGGCCGAGGGCGATACCCTCTTCGGCCGGTTGGCCTGGCATACCGAACTGTGGATGAGCGAGCAGGCGTACAAGTATTTCGAACGCGACCACCTGACCGTGGACGTCCCCGCCGATACCGGGCCGCCGCCGGACGGTGCCGAAGCCACCGCGGATACCGCGGTTTTCCTGCTGCGCGCCCGCCGGCTCAGCGCCGCCGAGGCCGCCGCCTTCGAGTCCCGCAAACGTAACCGGGGCTGAATCGCCCGATCCTCGCCTCTTCCGGATGGGCGATGATCACGCCCGCGCGGACGGTCCTCGGCAGTCGCTGCCACACTCGATCCCGGGCACGTTCACGCGGCCTACACCGCTGCCGGTCGCGAGGTCGAAGGGAGTCCTGTTCAATGGGATCCGATGTGCCGGAAGCGGGTCGAAAGGTTACTTTGTGGCGATGTTCAGAGCGAGGCTCGGTGTCCGCGCCCGGATCCTGGCGATCGCGCTCATCCCGAGTTTGACCCTGTTGGTGGTCGGTGTGGGCGCGACCGGCTATCTGATCGACCAGGGCCAGCACGACCGCCAGGTGACCGAGGCGATGCGGGCGGCCTCCGGCCCCACCCGCACGGTGTACGAGATCGTTCAGAACGAACGCCGGCTCACGCTTGCCTTCCTCACCGGTGATTCCGCCGCGGCCGATGCGCTGGCCGCCGTACGCCCCGACAGCGAGCAGGCGCTGCGCGGCCTCCTCGACGCTTCCCAGGAGCTGCGCAACCTGCAACCCGATCAGATCACCGACGATGTCGGCTCGTTCGCCACGCTCATCCAGCAACTGGGCAATATCCGGGGCGCCGTCGACAGCCGCGCGGTCTCTCCGGGGGACGCCTACACTTTCTACGCGCGCCTGCTCGACGCACTCGCGGTCGGCGCGCAGATCTCGCAGTCCTTCGCGCCCGACGCACATTCGGCCACCCAGCTCACCCTCGCCACCCGAATCATGCACATGCTGGAGGCCACCTCCCGCAGTCATGCACTGGCCGGAGCGGCATTGCGATCCGGCAAGCCGGTGGCCCTGCCCGAGGAGTACATCCAGCAGACCGGCTTCTACCACACCGAAACCGCGCTGCTGGCCCGTGAGCTCGCCCCGGAGCTCGGTGAACGGCTGAACAATCTACTCAGCAGCCCGCAGTGGCAGCTGCTGACCCGCACCGAGAACACCCTCATCGCCCGTAGCCTCCCGAGCGCCGACGACGACTCCTCGGGTCTGCCGCCCGCCCAGTTCGCCGCCTGGCAGGGCGCGGCCGATCATCTCGATCACGAGATGCTCGAACTCTGGGACGAGCAGAACCTGGTCATGCAGCAGGCCTCGCTGGATGCCGCGGCCCGCACCACGACGCAATCCCTGCTGATCGGGCTCGCCGTCCTGGTGATCTCCGCGGCGGCGTTCGGTATCTCCCTGGTGCTGGCCAACCGGTTCATCCACCGCCTGGTGCGGTTGCGCGATCATACGCTGGCCCTGGCCGACGAACGACTGCCGGATATGCTCGACCGGCTCCGCGCCGGGGAGGACGTCGATGATGCCGCGGCCGCCGCGAAACTCGATTTCGGTCACGACGAACTCGGTGCGGTGGCCACCGCATTCGAGCACGCGCACGCGGTGGCCGTCACGGCCGCCGTCACCGAGGCCCGCAACCGCGAAGGCGTCAAATCGATCTTCCTGAATATCGCGCACCGCAGCCAGATCGTGGTGCACAAACAGCTCGAGATCCTCGACGAGGCCGAACGGCGTGAAGAAGATCCGGCGATGCTGGACGTCTTGTTCAAACTCGACCATCTCGCCACCCGCGAACGCCGTAACGCGGAGAACCTCATCGTGCTCGGCGGCGGGAAACCGGGCCGCCAGTGGCGCACCCCCGTACCGCTGGTCGATCTGGTGCGCAGCGCCGTCGGCGAAACCCAGGACTATCCGCGGGTACGCCTGGCCCGGCTGCCCGAATTGCGGGTGGCGGGTAGCGCGGTCGGCGACCTCATCCATCTGCTCGCCGAACTCGTCGACAACGCGACCTCGTTCTCGCCGCCACAGTCGCGAGTCCAGGTGACCGGATCGGTCATCGGCAAGGGGGTGGCCGTCGAGATCACCGATCAGGGTATGGGGATCCCCGCCGACAGCCGCGACCGGCTCAACGAGATCCTGGAGAGCCCGCCCGATTTCGAGGTCGCCTCACTGCAGCGGGATTCGCGGCTGGGGATCTTCGTGGTCGCGCAGCTGGCCCACCGGCACGGTATCTCGGTACGACTGTGGGAATCGGAGTACGGCGGTGTGCGTGCGGTCGTGATCATCCCGTCCGCACTGCTCACCGACCCCGCGGAGGAAACCGCGCCGCTGACGGGACTGACGCGGCCGGCTGCCCCGGTCCCGCCCCCGGCACCCGAGGAACGCGCCGAAGCCCCGGCGGCCACCCTCGTCGAGGACCGCCCGCGGCCCGCCGCTCGCCCCGATCCGGCGCCGGCGGAGGCCGCGGCGGCGGAGACCGGCGCGACCACCGCCGAACCGGAGGTACTGCCCGACGGTCGTCCGGCTTTACCACGCCGCACCAGGCAGGCTAAAGTCGCACCGCGACCGGAAGATTCGGGCGCCCAGCAGGCCGCAACGGCGCGGCCGCGCTCGGCCGAACAAGCCCGAGATCTGATGGCGGCGATCGAGAACGGTACCCGGCAGGGCCGCAGGCCCCTGCCCGCCACGGATTCCGGCGCCGCGAACCCGGCGCCGGACGGCGCATCCCCGGATGAACAGGAAGGCTAAGTGTCAACTTCCACTCAAGGTGACCTGAACTGGCTGCTCGACGATCTCGTCGAGCGACTCGCGGGGGTCCGGCTGGCGGTCGTACTGTCCACCGACGGAATGCTGCTCGGCCACTCCTCGAAAATGGACCGCACCGAGGCCGAGCATTTCGCGGCGATGTCGTCGACCCTGCACGGCCTGGCCCGTAGCGCGGGCGCACGTTTCGAGGGCGGTAACGTCCGGCAGGCGGTGATCGAACTCGATCGGGCCGTACTGTTCGTGACCTCAGCCGGCGATAACGCCTGTATCGCGGTCCAGGCCGCCGCCGACGCCAATCTCGGCATGGTGGCCTACGAGATGAATCTGACCGTACAGCGCGTCGGTACTCATCTCTCGACCAGTTCCCGCAGCGGAACCGGGGACCGACCACAGCAACCGTGAGAACAGCGATACGGCGATGACCGGTACACGGGATTCCTGGTTCGACGACGATGCCGGACCGCTGGTGCGGCCGTATGCGATCACCCGGGGCCGGACCGTCGGTGCCGGACACGATCTGGATATGCTCACCATCGTGGTCAGAGCTCGCGGAGCCCCGCCACTACGTCGTACCGAACCCGAATATCTCGATATCGTGCAGTTGTGCACGGAACCACAGACAGTGGCGGAGGTGGCAGCCGCCTTGAAACTGCCGCTGGCGGTGACCAAGATTCTCGTCGGAGATCTGATCGGTGACAGCCATCTGATCTTCCGGACTCCGGTGCAGATGGAGTCCGGACCCGGCGACTTCAACATATTGCGAGCGGTACTGGATGGAATCCGAAAAATTTGACCCTGCCCGGATCGACCCCGCGGCGCCGGCCCTGGCCGCGTCGGTCAAGGTCCTCATCGCCGGCGGCTTCGGCGTCGGAAAAACCACCATGGTGGCCTCGATCAGTGAGATCCCGCCGCTGCGGACCGAGGAGATGATCACCGAACTCAGTACCGGGATCGATGATCTGTCGGGTGTCGAATCCAAGACCACCACGACGGTGGCGCTGGACTTCGGCCGGATCACCATCGACAAGGATCTGGTGCTGTACCTGTTCGGCACGCCCGGCCAGGACCGTTTCTGGTTCCTGTGGGACGAATTGGCGCGGGGCGCGCTGGGTGCGGTGGTCCTGGCCGATACGCGCCGGCTCGGGAACTCCTTCGCCGCCATCGACTACTTCGAACGCCGCGGGCTACCGTTCCTCGTGGCGGTCAACTGTTTCGACGGGGCACCCCGCTACACCGTGGACGAGGTCCGCGACGCCCTCGATCTCGACGGCTCGATGCCGGTGATGCTCTGCGACGCCCGTGATCGGGTTTCGGCGAAGAATGTGCTGCTCAGCTTGATCGAGTATCTGATCGATCGGGCCACCCGGCCCGATCTGACCGCCAACCCCGGGTGATCCGCCGGCGGAGCCGCTCGCCGGCTCCGCCGGAGCGCATCGGGTCCGGAGGCGGTAGCGCAGCGTAACCACGCCGGGCCCGCGCTCCGGCACAACAGGCACAGCCGATACTCAGCGCAGGGCGCCCGCCGCGTGCAGTTCGTCGAAGAGCAGCTGATCCACCGGGGGTACGTGCGGTCGGTCGGCGTAGCCGAACCAGGCGATTTCGGCGATTTCGCTGCTCGCGGTCAGCTGTCCCCGGTAGTCGGCGCGGTAGCAGCTCATCCGTACCCGGGCCGTACCGTCGACTGCCTCGTAGACGCCCACCGGTTCGACGGTTCCGGCGACCAGCGCGACGGTGAGCTCTTCGGCGATCTCGCGCACCAGGGTCTGTTCATCGGATTCACCCGCTTCGCGTTTTCCGCCCGGTATGTAGAAGATCTCCTTACCCGCCGGGCGGGCGCACAGGATCCGCCCGTCCACGGTCAGCACCCAGGCCACCGTATCGATGAGCTCACCGACCAATTCGTCCGTCACGCCGGCAGCTTAGACCAGCGCCGCGCGCGGACCATCTCGGCCAAGCTGCCCCCAACCGCGCGGTCGCGGACGTACCATGCGAACGTGGCCGATGCGAATCCTCCCGCCGTACTGCGGGTCCTGGTCTACAGCAACGACGCCGACACCCGGAGTCAGGTGATGGTGGCGCTCGGGCGCCGCCCGCATCCGGACCTACCCCCGCTCGAATACCTCGAGGTCGCCACCGCCCCGGTGGTATTGGAACGAATGGATGCCGGCGCGGCCGATCTGGCTGTTCTGGACGGTGAATCCGCCCCGGTCGGCGGGCTGGGCCTGGCCAAACAGCTCAAGGACGAGCTCGCCGAATGCCCGCCGCTGATCGTGCTCACCGGCCGCGCGGACGACGCGTGGCTGGCGAACTGGTCGCGCGCCGAGGCCGTCGCCTCCCATCCGATCGACCCGCTGAAGCTCACCGAGCTCGTGGTCGACCTACTGCGCCGCCGTCCGGCCACCTTGGCCGATTAGGTTCATTCGCTCATAAATCTCAGTCCCGAATTCGATCAAACGGGTCCGTGAATCCCCGTTCATCCTGCCGCGACGGTTGTAGGCTGTGCTGTAGCTCACATGAGCGCGGGAGATGAAATAACCCGCGACGCCGAAATCTGCCCCCAGCCCATTCTCGATTTCGGGGACGATCCGGCGGCGCGGGCCGTACGCATCGACCGCCCGGCCCCGTTCGCGGGCCCCGCGGCACAACCGCCGGGGCCCGGAGTTCGCAAGGAGGGGAAGCGCAGTCGTGAACACCGAACTGCCGATATTGGTCCTCGGCGCGGTTGCCGCCGCGTTCGCGATCATCTCGGTCCTGATCGCCGGCCTCATCGGCCCGAAACGCTATAACCGCGCGAAACTGCAAGCCTACGAATGC
The DNA here is from genome assembly GCF_029868325.1 of Nocardia carnea. Classification (GTDB taxonomy): domain Bacteria; phylum Actinomycetota; class Actinomycetes; order Mycobacteriales; family Mycobacteriaceae; genus Nocardia; species Nocardia carnea_C. Next base: position 10,419 of record NZ_JARWNW010000165.1, on the reverse strand, counting down.
GGTATCGAACCGACCCCGCACGCGGTGGCCGGGGGCGCGGGAAGCACAACCGGCCAACGCTTTCCGGTGAAGTACTACCTCACCGCGATGCTTTTCATCATTTTCGATATCGAGATCGTGTTCCTCTACCCGTGGGCGGTCCATATCGATGCGCTCGGGGTGTTCGGCCTGGTCGCGATGGCATTGTTCATCGTCAACGTCTCGGTCGCCTACGCCTACGAATGGCGGCGCGGTGGCCTCGGCTGGGACTGAGCCGCGAACCTCCGATCAGCCGCGGCCCGCGTTCCGGCGCGGGCCCATAGCCCCAGGGAGTAGTCGGATATGGGTTTGGAAGAGAAACTGCCCAGCGGTTTCGTACTCAGCACGGTCGAGGCCATGGCGGGGTATATGCGCAAGGGGTCGCTGTGGCCGGCCACGTTCGGCCTGGCCTGCTGTGCCATCGAGATGATGGCCACCGGCGGCGGCCGATTCGATTCGGCGCGTTTCGGTATGGAGGTTTTCCGGGCTTCACCGCGGCAGGCCGATCTGATGATCGTCGCGGGACGGGTCAGCCAGAAGATGGCGCCGGTGCTGCGACAGGTCTACGACCAGATGACCGAGCCGAAATGGGTACTGGCCATGGGGGTTTGCGCGTCCTCGGGCGGAATGTTCAACAACTACGCGATCGTGCAGGGCGTGGACCATGTGGTGCCGGTCGATATCTACCTGCCGGGCTGCCCCCCGCGACCGGAAATGCTGCTCAACGCGATCATCACGCTGCACGACAAGATCCAGCACACCCCGATGGGCGTGAATCGCGCCGAGGCGATCCGGGCGGCGGAGCAGGCCGCCCTCGCCGCGACCCCGACGATCCGGATGGAGGGTTTGCTGCGATGAGCACCGACCGTCCCGAATCCACCGACAGCCGAGCCGTCGAACCGGAACAGCCCATCGGACCGCACGACGAGGTGATCGGCCGCCGCCGCGGCATGTTCGGTATCTCCGGCAGCGGCGACACCTCCGGGTACGGGCGCCTCGTGCACGAGATCGCCCTGCCGGGAGGTACTCCCCCGCCCTATGGTGGCTATTTCGATACGGTCGTCGACCTGCTGCGCACCGCACTGAACACCGGCGCCGGCTTCGACGCGGCGATCGAAAAAGTGGTCGTGGACCGTGACGAACTCACCCTGCATGTGCGCCGCGACCATCTGGTGGCGGTGGCGCGGGCATTACGCGACGATCCCGCCCTGCGTTTCGAACTATGCCTCGGAGTGAGCGGCGTGCACTATCCCGACGAGACGGGCCGCGAACTGCACGCCGTCTACCACCTGAACTCGATCACGCACGGCCGGCGGCTGCGCCTCGAAGTGGCGGCACCCGATGCGGACCCGCATATTCCCTCGCTGTACCGCGTGTACCCGACCTGCGACTGGCACGAACGGGAAACCTACGACTTCTTCGGTATCCGGTTCGACGGGCATCCCTCGCTGACCCGGATCACCATGCCCGACGACTGGCGCGGGCACCCACAGCGCAAGGACTACCCGCTCGGCGGGATACCGGTCGAATACAAGGGCGCGCGCATTCCGCCGCCCGATGAGCGGAGGGCCTACAGCTGATGAGTGAAATCGATATCCGGCCCGGGGTTTCCGGCGGCCCGGGCCACGACGACTCCGGAACCGGGACGACCCCTGCCGCGCCGGGCACGGAATCCGATCAGCCGGTGGTGACGGTCGCGGGCCAGGATTGGGACGATGTCGCCGATGCGCTGCGCGGCGCCGGGGAAGAACGCATCGTCGTCAATATGGGACCCCAGCATCCGTCGACGCACGGGGTGCTGCGGCTCATCCTCGAGATCGAGGGCGAAACAGTGGTGGAGGCCCGCTGCGGAATCGGCTACCTGCACACCGGGATCGAGAAGAATCTGGAATTCCGGACCTGGGCGCAGGGCGTCACCTTCGTCACCCGGATGGACTATCTGTCCCCGTTCTACAACGAGACCGCCTTCTGCCTGGGCGTGGAACGCCTGCTCGGAATCACCGACGATATTCCCGAGCGAGCCACCGTGATCCGGGTGCTGCTCATGGAGCTCAACCGCATCTCCTCACATCTGGTGGCGCTCGCCACGGGAGGTATGGAGCTCGGTGCGCTCACCCCGATGCTGTTCGGGTTCCGGGAGCGGGAACTGATTCTGGATGTTTTCGAGGCCATCACCGGCCTGCGGATGAATCACGCCTATATCCGGCCCGGCGGTATCGCCCAGGACCTCCCCGACGACGGGGTCACGAAGGTGCGGGAACTGCTGGAGCTCATGCCGAAACGGCTCCGCGATATGGAACATCTACTCACCCATAACCCGATCTTCAAAGCCCGCACCGAGGGTATCGGTTACCTCGACCTCACCGGATGTATCGCCCTCGGTGTCACCGGACCGGTGCTGCGGTCCACCGGGCTCCCGCACGATCTGCGCAAGGCCATGCCCTACTGCGGATACGAGAACTACGAATTCGATATCCCCACCACCGATACCTGCGACTGCTACGGCCGCTACCTCATCCGGATCGAGGAGATGAAGGAGTCGCTGAAAATCGTGGAACAGTGCCTGGACCGGCTGCGTCCCGGCCCGGTGATGGTTTCGGACAAGAAGATCGCCTGGCCGGCGGATCTCACCCTCGGCGAGGACGGGCTCGGGAACTCACCGCGGCATATCGGCAAGATCATGGGCACCTCCATGGAGGGGCTCATCCACCATTTCAAACTGGTCACCGAGGGCATCCGGGTGCCGCCGGGGCAGGTCTACGCGGCGGTGGAATCACCGCGCGGGGAGCTGGGGGTGCATATGGTCAGCGACGGCGGTACCCGGCCGTATCGCGTGCACTATCGCGATCCGTCCTTCACCAACCTGCAGGCGGTCGCCGCGATGTGCGAGGGCGGCATGGTCGCCGATGTGATCGCCGCCGTGGCCAGTATCGACCCGGTGATGGGCGGGGTGGACCGATGACCGAGATCCTGCTGCGCCTGAGCACGCGGCCGCAACCCTATCCGGACGAGGTCCGGGCCCGGTTGGAACCGGAGGCGAAAGAGATCATCGGCCGATACCCGCAACCGCGTTCGGCCCTGTTGCCGCTGCTGCACCTGGTGCAGTCGGAAGAGGGCTTCGTGAGCAGCACCGGTATCGAGTTCTGCGCCGAACTACTGGGCCTGACCGGCGCCGAGGTGACGGCGGTGGCGACCTTCTACTCCATGTACCGGCGCACTCCCACCGGTGAATACCACGTCGGTGTCTGCACGAATACGCTGTGCGCGGTGCTCGGCGGCGACGCCATCCTCGCCACACTGCGTGAGCATCTGGGGATCACGCACGGGGAGACCACCGCGGACGGCAAGATCACCCTCGAGCACATCGAATGCAACGCCGCCTGCGATTACGCGCCGGTCGTCATGGTGAACTGGGAATTCTTCGACAACCAGACACCCGAATCGGCGAAGACCCTGGTCGACGATCTCCGCGACGGGCAATCGGTCCGGCCGACCCGGGGAGCGCCACTGTGCACCTTCCGCGAGACCGCACGCGTACTGGCCGGGTTCCCCGATACCCGCCCCGGTGTGCTGGACGGCGACCCGGGCGGTCCGACGCTGGCGGGTCTGGATATCGCGCGCGAACAGGGAATGCGTGCCCCCGAGGTCCCGGAGACCGACGAGGACGGTGCGCGATGACCTTGACTCCGGTACTGAGCAGGTATTGGAATCTGCCGAACTCCTGGACCCTCGACACCTACCGCGCGCACCAGGGGTACGAGGCGCTGCCGATCGCGTTCGCCATGGCGCCCGACGAGGTCATCGCGACGGTCAAGGACGCCGGGCTGCGCGGCCGCGGCGGGGCCGGTTTCCCCACCGGGATGAAATGGGGTTTCATCCCGCAGGATCCGGAACCCGACGGCACGGTGAAACCGCACTATCTGGTGGTCAACGCCGACGAATCCGAGCCGGGCACCTGCAAGGACATCCCCTTGATGCTCGCGTCCCCGCATTCGCTGATCGAAGGTGTGATCATCGCGGCCTACGCCATCCGGGCCGCGCATGCGTTCATCTATGTGCGCGGTGAGGTGGTGCCGGTGCTGCGCCGGTTGCAGGCCGCCGTCGCGGAAGCCTACGCCGCCGGACTGCTCGGCGCCGATATCCTCGGCTCCGGTTACGACCTCGAACTCACCGTGCACGCGGGCGCCGGCGCCTATATCTGCGGTGAGGAAACCGCGCTCCTGGATTCGCTGGAGGGCCGCCGCGGCCAGCCCCGGCTGCGGCCGCCGTTTCCCGCCGTCGCCGGGCTCTACGCCAGCCCGACGGTCGTCAACAATGTCGAATCCATCGCCAGCGTGCCACCGATCCTCCGGAACGGGCCGAGCTGGTTCCGTGCGATGGGCACCGAGAAATCGCCCGGTTTCACGCTGTACTCGCTGTCCGGGCACGTTACCCGGCCGGGTCAGTACGAGGCGCCTCTCGGGGTGACGCTGCGGGAACTGCTCGGCTACGCGGGCGGCATCCGGGCGGGCCATGAACTGAAGTTCTGGACCCCGGGCGGCTCCTCTACCCCGCTGTTCACCGCCGAACATCTCGACGTACCACTGGATTACGAGAATGTGATGGCGCACGGGTCGATGCTGGGCACCAAGGCGCTGCAGATCTTCGACGACACCACCTGTGTGGTCCGGGCCGTCCTGCGCTGGACGGAGTTCTACGCGCACGAATCGTGCGGAAAATGCACGCCGTGCCGGGAGGGCACCTACTGGCTGGTGCAGCTGCTCACCCGGCTCGAAGCCGGTCTCGGCACCTCGGCCGATCTGGACAAACTCCTGGATATCGCCGACACCATCAACGGTAAATCGTTCTGCGCGCTCGGCGACGGCGCCGCCAGCCCGATCGTGTCCTCCATGAAGTACTTCCGCGACGAATACATCGCCCATCTGGAACGAGGTGGCTGCCCCTTCGACCCGGCGCGCGCCACCGCCTGGGCCCCGACCGCGGCCGGAGAGGTAATCCGATGACAGCTACCGTCCGTTCCGATTCCGCCGATCTGCAGCCCGCCGACCTGGTCACCCTCACCATCGACGGCACTACGGTGAGCGTCCCGCCGGGAACACTGCTCATCCGCGCCGCCGAGCTGATCGGGGTCCAGATTCCGCGATTCTGCGATCATCCGTTGCTCGCGCCCGTGGGCGCCTGCCGGCAATGCCTGGTGGAAGTGGAGGGTCAGCGCAAACCGGTCGCCTCGTGCACCATGGCGGTCACCGAGGGCATGGTGGCCCGCACCCAGTTGAGTTCGCCGGCCGCGGAGAACGCGCAGCAGGGTGTGATGGAACTGCTGCTGATCAACCATCCGCTGGACTGCCCGGTCTGCGATAAGGGCGGCGAATGCCCGCTGCAGAACCAGGCGATGTCCACCGGGCGTACCGAATCCCGGTTCGAAGGTGTCAAACGCACCTTTCCCAAACCGATTCCGCTGTCGAGCGCGGTACTGCTGGATCGGGAACGCTGTGTGCTGTGCGCGCGCTGCACCCGTTTCTCCCAGCAGATCGCCGGAGATCCGTTCATCGAACTACTCGATCGCGGCGCGCTGCAGCAGGTCGGCACCGCCGAGCACGCACCGCTCGACTCGTATTTCTCCGGGAACACCGTGCAGATCTGCCCGGTCGGTGCGCTCACCGGAACGAGCTACCGGTTCCGGGCCCGGCCCTTCGACCTGGTGTCCAGTCCCAGTGTCTGCGAACACTGCGCCTCGGGGTGCGCGCAACGCACCGACCACCGGCGCGGGAAGGTGATGCGCCGGTTGGCCGGTGACGATCCGCAGGTCAACGAGGAATGGAACTGCGACAAGGGCCGGTGGGCTTTCGCCTACGCCACCGAACGGGACCGGATCACCACACCGCTGCTCCGTGGTCCCGACGGTGAGCTGGCGCCCTGTTCGTGGTCGGAGGCCCTGGCCGCTGCTGCGCGTGGGCTGCGCGCCGGAGTGGGGAATGCGGCGGTACTGCCGGGCGGGCGGGTCACCGAGGAGGAGGCCTACGCTTACGCGAAATTCGCCCGGATGGTCCTGGGCACCAACGATATCGATTTCCGCGCCCGCGCCCATTCTGCGGAGGAGGCCGAGTTCCTCGGCGCATGGGTCGCCGGCCATCCCGACTCCGTCACCTACGACAGTCTCGACACCGCGCCGGTGGTGCTGCTCGCGGGTTTCGAGCCCGAGGAGGAATCGCCCATCGTGTTCCTGCGGCTGCGTAAGCAGGCGCGCACCCGGGCCCTGCCCGTCTACTCCATCGCTCCGTACGCCTCCCGCGGTCTGGAACGAATGTCGGGCATCCTGCTACCGACGGTGCCGGGTGCCGAAGCGCAGGCCCTCGCCGCTCTCGGCGGGCCCGCGCCCTCGCCCGAATCCGAGCACGTCTCGGCGGACCTGGCACGGCTGCTGCGCGAGCCCGGCGCGGTGATCCTGGCCGGCGAACGATTGGCCGCGGTCCCCGGGGCGTTGTCGGCGGCGATCCGGCTGGCCGCCGATACCGGCGCCGCGCTCGCGTGGGTGCCGCGCCGGGCGGGTGAACGCGGCGCGGTGGAAGCGGGTGCTCTGCCGGGGCTGCTCCCGGGCGGCCGGCCCGTCACCGACCCCGAGGCCCGGCGTCAGGTCTGCCAGGTCTGGAACGCCGGCGAATTACCGGCCGGGCCGGGGCGTGATACCGGCATGATCCTCGACGGCACCGGCCGGGTCGGTACCCTCGTCGTCGGCGGTGTCGAACTCGCCGACCTGCCCGATCCGGCCGCGGCCCGGGCCACGCTCGCCGGGGCGGATTTCGTGATCTCCCTGGAACAGCGGCACAGCGAGGTGACCGCGTACGCCGATGTGGTGTTCCCGGTGGCGACGGCGATGGAGAAATCCGGTACCTACCGCACCTGGGAGGGCCGCCCGCGGCCGTTCGCCGCGGCGCTGACCGAGAGCACGGTGCGCCGTACCGCGGCGCCGATGTCGGACCAGCGGGTACTGCACAGCCTCGCCGCGGAACTCGGTGTACCGCTGGGCCTGCCCGATACCGCCGCCGCCCGCGCCGAACTCGACCGGCTCACCGGCTGGTCCGGAGCCACCACCGCTGCGCCCACCTATCCGGCCGGCCCGTTGAGCGCACCCCCGGCCGGGTCAGCGGTCCTGGCCGGCTGGCGGATGCTGCTCGACCGCGGCCGGCTCCAGGACGGCGAGCCGAATCTCGCCGGTATCGCCCGGGCGCCGGTCGCGCGGATGTCGGCGGCCACCGCCGCGGAAGCGGGCGCGGCCGACGGCGATCCGGTCACGGTCGGCACCGAAAAGGGCACGGTCACTCTGCCGTTGGTGGTGACGCCCATGCCCGACAGGGTGGTGTGGCTGCCGATGAATTCACCCGGCTGCTCGGTGCATACCGATCTGGGCGCCGGACCGGGCAGCGTCGTCACGGTGCGGCGCGCCGAACGGACGGAGGCATCCGACCATGACTGATCTGTCTCTTTTCGGCCTCGACCCGCTGTGGCTGGTCGCGGCCAAAGCCGTCGCCATTTTCGTGTTCCTGCTGCTGACCGTCCTGTTCGGGGTGCTGGTGGAACGCAAGGTCGTCGCCTGGATGCAGATGCGGGTGGGGCCGAACCGGGTCGGCCCCAAAGGCTTGCTGCAGAGCGCGGCCGACGGGGTGAAGATGGCGTTCAAGGAGGACATCGTCCCCGCGATCGTCGATAAGCCGATTTTCGTTCTCGCCCCGATCATCTCGGTGATCGCCGCAGTGATGGCCTTCGCGGTGATCCCGTTCGGGCCGGAGGTGTCGATCCTCGGGAACCCGACCGCGCTGCAGCTCACCGATCTGCCCGTGGGTGTGCTCTACATTCTGGCGATCACCTCGATCGGGGTGTACGGAATCGTGCTGGCCGGCTGGGCTTCCGGTTCGACCTACCCGCTGCTCGGTGGCCTGCGCTCCACCGCCCAGGTGATCTCCTACGAAATCGCCATGGCGCTGTGCTTCGCGGCCGTGTTCCTGCTCGGCGGCACCATGGCGACCTCGGGCATCATCGCGGCCCAGCAGCCCACCTGGTACGTGTTCCTGCTGCTGCCGTCGTTCCTGATCTACTGCATCTCCATGGTCGGCGAGACCAACCGTGCGCCGTTCGACCTGCCCGAAGCCGAAGGCGAACTCGTCGGCGGTTTCCACACCGAGTACTCGTCGCTGAAGTTCGCGATGTTCATGCTCGCCGAATACGTGAACATGGCGACGGTGTCCGCGCTGGCGACCACCCTGTTCCTGGGCGGCTGGCGTGCCCCGTTCCCGATCAATCTCTGGGAGGGCGCGAATTCGGGCTGGTGGCCGCTGCTCTGGTTCACCGCCAAGGTGTGGATGTTCCTGTTCGTCTTCATCTGGTTGCGTGGCACCCTGCCGCGGCTGCGCTACGACCAGTTCATGAACCTCGGCTGGAAACTGCTGATTCCGGCCTCGCTGGCGTGGGTGATGGTCGTGGCCACCGCCCGCGTTCTCGATCTGGAAGGTTATGCGGCGGCCACGCCGATCCTGGTGATCGCCGGTCTGCTGGTGACCGCACTGCTGATCGGGTTGTTCCTGCGCGCCGGCCGCATCCCCGCCCCGGCTCCGGAGTTCCCGCCGGACGAGGAGATCGCCGCCCCCACCGCGGGGCAGCCGAGCGGTTCCGAGGTTTTCCTCGGCTTCCCGACCCCGCCGCTTCCCGAACGGACCTCCACCATCACCTCCTCGGCCGGACTCTTCGAACCGCTGGCGGGTTTCGCGGTCACCGCCGCCACCATGTTCAAAAAGCCCAATACCGAGTTCTACCCCGAGGAAAAGGTCCCCACCGCGCCGCGATATCACGGCCGCCACCAGCTCAATCGGCACCCGGACGGGCTGGAGAAATGTATCGGCTGCGAACTGTGCGCGTGGGCCTGCCCGGCCGATGCCATCTACGTCGAGGGCGCCGACAACACCGAGGAGGAACGCTTCTCCCCCGGTGAACGCTACGGCCGGGTGTATCAGATCAACTACCTGCGCTGTATCGGCTGCGGCCTGTGCATCGAGGCCTGCCCCACCCGGGCGCTCACGATGACCAACGACTACGAGCTCACCGACGACAACCGGGCCGACCTCATCTACGAGAAGGACCGGCTCCTCGCGCCCCTGGCACCGGATATGCAGGCCCCGCCACACGCCATGCAGCCGGGCACCACGGAGGCCGATTACTACCTCGGCCGCGTCCACGGCGATACGGAGCGCCCCGTCGCCGGCGCGGGACAAGGAGGCACCCGATGAGCCCCGCAACCGCATTCGTGGCCGCCGCTCCCCTCACCGAGACGGGAACCGGCGAGGCCGTCCAGTTCTGGATCCTGGCACCGCTGGCGGTACTCGGTGCGCTGGGTATGGTTTTCGCGGCCAAGGCCGTCCATTCGGCGATCTGCCTGGCCGCCACGATGATCAGCCTGGCGGTTTTCTATATCGCCCAGGATGCGCTGTTCCTCGGTGTCGTCCAGATCGTCGTGTACACCGGCGCCGTCATGATGCTCTTCCTGTTCGTCCTCATGCTCGTGGGCGTCGATTCCGCGGAATCCCTGCGGGAAACCCTGCGCGGGCAGCGTATCGCCGCCGCCGTGGTGGGGATCGGCTTCGGCATCCTGCTCTGCACCGGTATCGCGCACGGTATCCGGCGTTCCGATATCACCTTCCCCGCCACCGGTTTCCCCGGACAGGACGTGATCGGCGCGCTCGCCGAGTTGATCTTCGTGCGGTATATGTGGGCGTTCGAGCTCACCGGAGCCCTGCTCATCGCCGCCACCATCGGCGCCATGCTGCTGGCGCACCGGGAGCAGTTCGTCTCCAAACTCGGCCAGCGCGAACTGTCCCGGCAGCGGTTCCGCGTTCCCGGACATCGGCCCACACCGCTGCCGACACCCGGTTTCTACGCCCGGCACAACGCCGTCGATATCCCCGCCCGGCTCCCGGACGGTTCCTTCGAGGAACTGTCGGTCTCCACCATCCTGCGGCATCGCCGCACCCGGGCGCTCACCGATGCCGCGATCCTGTCGGTCGGTGCACCGACCGCGGAACCTCCCGCCGGCGATACCGCGCCGCCCGGCACCGGAGAAACCCCGGCGCCCGGCGCCCGGCCTCCCCCCGCGGCCTCCCGGCGCGCCCCCGGACAGCCGCCGGCCATCGACGCGGTGCTGTACCGGGCGCTGGCGAAGAACCCCGCGGACCGCTACGACTCGTGTCGCGCCTTCAGCGAAGAGGCCTTGCGCGCACTCCGATCACCGCATCCGGCCGGAATCTGCGCGCCACATCCAGCGCCTGCGCACCATCGGACGCGGAGGCCACCGCGAACCCCTGGAACCGCAAACTCACGGTCAGCAGCTCGACGATCATGGCCTCGTCGTCGACC
>NZ_JARWNW010000164.1 GCF_029868325.1 Nocardia carnea | reverse complement strand
TAATGGTCCTTTTTGGGGCTACCGGGGGCCCGGGGGGGGCGCGGCGGGCTGTTCCCCCCGCTGGGGGCGCTGCCCTTTCTGTTGCGCGCGGGGGGGGGGGTTACCTTTTTTGTGGCGGGCGGGGGGGGCGCCGACGGCAGTGGTGGCACGGTCGACCTGTACGCGTACGCGATCCCCAAACCCGGTTACGACGAGGTCGTGCCGGCGTTCAACGAGACCGAGGCGGGCGAAGGGGTGGAGGTGCGCCAGTCCTACGGCGCCTCCGCCGACCAATCCCGCAAGATCGCCCGCGGCGCCCCCGCCGATATCGTGAGCTTCTCCCTCGAACCCGATATCACCCGGCTGGTGGACGCCGGGCTGGTGGACCCGGACTGGAATGCCGACGCCACCCGTGGTGTCCCGTTCGGTTCGGTGGTCACCCTGGTGGTGCGGGCCGGTAATCCCAAGAACATCCGCGGCTGGGACGATCTGCTGCGCCCGGACGTCGAGGTGGTCACCCCCAACCCGTTCAGCTCCGGTTCCGCGAAATGGAATCTGCTCGCGCCCTATGCCGCGGCCAGTGACGGGGGGCGCGATCGGCAGGCCGGGATCGATTTTCTGAACCAGATGCTCACCCACGTGCGGGTGCAGCCGAAATCCGGCCGCGAGGCCACCGAGACCTTCTTGCAGGGCACCGGCGATGTGCTGATCAGCTACGAGAACGAGGCGATCTTCGCCGAACGGCACGGTGACCCGGTGGAACATATCGTGCCGGACTCCACGTTCCGGATCGAGAATCCGGTCGCGGTGCTCGAACATGCGCAGCATCCGGAGAAGGCGCTGGCGTTCCGGGATTTCCTCTACACACCGGCCGCGCAGCGGGCGTGGGCCGAGGCGGGCTTCCGGCCTGTCGATCCCGGGGTCGCCGCCGAGTACGCGGCGGAGTTCCCGGAACCGGCCACGCTCTACACCATCGCCGACCTCGGCGGGTGGGAAACGGTGGAGGCCGAACTGTTCGCTCCCGACTCCGGCGCCATCGCAATCGTCTACGACAACGCGACCGAGTAGCCGGGTGACCCGGACCACACGCGATACTCGATACTCGTGACCGAACACAGCCCCGACACCGCGCCTGCCGCGGCGCGCGACGAACCCACCCGCCGCCCGCTGGGCTCCTGGCTGCGGTTCACCGGTTCGGTGGGCCCGCTCGGTATCGCCACCGCCATGCTCTGGCTGAGCGTGATCGTGCTGCTACCGCTGGCCGCGCTCACCTTCAGCGCCTTCGACGACGGCTGGTCGGGGTTCTGGGGCGCCGTCACCGATCCGCTGGCGCTGGCCTCGCTGCGGGTGACGGTGCTCGTATCCCTCGTGGTGGCGTTGCTCAACGTCGTCATGGGCACGTTGATCGCCTGGGTGCTGGTGCGCGACGACTTCCCCGGCAAAGGGTTCGTCAACGCGTTGATCGACCTGCCGTTCGCGCTGCCGACCATTGTCGCCAGTATCGTGCTGCTCGCGCTGTACGGGCCCAAGAGCCCGATCGATATCCATCTGAACGCCACCCAGCCGGGTCTTGTGGTCGCGCTGGCCTTCGTCACCCTGCCGTTCGTGGTGCGTTCGGTGCAGCCGGTGCTGATCGAGGCCGATCGTGAGGTCGAACAGGCGGCGCTGTCGCTGGGTGCGGACAACTGGACCACGTTCCGGCGGGTCGTGCTGCCCACCCTGGCGCCCGCGATCATCAGCGGTGGCGGGCTGGCCTTCGCCCGGGCGATCGGCGAATTCGGGTCGGTGGTGCTGATCGGCGGCAATATCCCGCGCGAAACCCAGGTGGCCTCGCAGTACATCCAGCAGCAGATCGAAATCGACCGGCCGGTGAACGCGGCGGCGGTATCGGTGGCGCTGCTGGTGATCGCGTTCATCGCACTGCTGGTGCTGCGGGTGTTCGCCGAGCGGACGGCCCGGAAGGAACGCGAGGCCCGATGAAACTGTCCACACCCAGCCGGGTGAGTCTGCGGGTGCTGGCGCTCGGCTATCTGTTCGTGTTGCTGGTCCTGCCGCTGGGGATCATCCTGTACCGGGCGTTCGAGCACGGTATCGGCGCGTTCATCGACCAGATCAGCACGCCGGCCGCCATCTCCGCCTTCAACCTGTCCATGATCATCCTGGTCATCGTGGTGCCCGTGAACGTGGTCCTCGGGGTGGTGATCGCGCTGGCCCTGGTGCGCGGGAACTTCCCGGGCCGGCGGCTGCTGCAGGGTCTGGTGGACCTGCCGTTCGCGGTCTCACCGGTGGTGGTGGGTGTTGCGCTGATCATGCTGTGGGGTGTGGGCGGCTGGTTCGGGGTGATCACCGAATGGGGTTTCCGGGTGATCTTCGCGCTGCCCGGGATGGTGCTGGCGACCATCTTCGTGACCATGCCGTTCGTGGTACGGGAGGTGGAACCGGTCCTGCACGAGATCGGTGACGATCAGGAGCAGGCGGCCGCGACCCTGGGCGCCTCCCGCTGGCAGACCTTCTGGCGTATCACCGTCCCCGCCATCCGCTGGGGCCTCACCTACGGTGTGGTGCTGACCGTCGCCCGAGCGCTCGGCGAATTCGGTGCGGTGATCATGGTGTCGTCCGGTTTCCCCGGTGTCTCGCAGACACTCACCTTGCTGGTGCACGAACGCTATATCAACGATCACAACGATTTCGGCGCCTACTGCGCCGCAGTTCTGCTGATGGGTCTCGCACTCATCACCCTGCTGTTGATGACGCTCCTGGAACGTAAGCGGGACGTGTCATGACCGTGCACGCCGGAGGCCGCCCATGATCACCGTGACCAACGCGCGCAAGAACTACGGTTCTTTCGCAGCCCTCGACGATGTCAGCCTGGAGATCCCCTCCGGGGAACTGACGGCTCTGCTCGGCCCCTCCGGTTCCGGCAAATCGACCCTGCTGCGGTCGATCGCCGGGCTGGAGAACCTCGATTCGGGCGTGGTGACCATCGGCGGTCGTGACGTGACCCGGGTGCCGCCGCAGAAGCGCGATATCGGGTTCGTCTTCCAGCATTACGCGGCGTTCAAACATATGACGGTCCGCGACAATGTGGCGTTCGGCCTGACCATTCGCAAACGCCCCAAGAACGAGATCGCCTCACGCGTGGACGAACTGCTGGGCATCGTCGGGCTCGACGGTTTCCAGCACCGCTATCCGGCGCAGCTCTCCGGTGGCCAGCGCCAGCGGATGGCGCTGGCCCGCGCGCTGGCGGTGGACCCGCAGGTCCTGCTGCTGGACGAACCGTTCGGTGCGCTGGACGCGAAGGTGCGCGCGGATCTGCGCACCTGGTTGCGGCGCCTGCACGAAGAAGTACATGTGACCACCGTGCTGGTGACCCACGACCAGGAGGAAGCCCTCGACGTCGCAGACCGGATCGCGGTGATGAACGCCGGCCGGATCGAACAGGTCGGCAGTCCCGAAGATGTCTACGACCGGCCGGCCAGCGAATTCGTCATGACCTTCCTCGGTGCGGTGGCGCGGTTGAACGGCCATCTGGTACGACCGCACGATATCCGGGTCGGCCGGGATCCGAGTATGGCGCTGGCCGCCTACGAGGGGACGGCGGAATCGGCGGGGGTCACTCGGGCGACGATCGAACGGGTGGTGCGGCTCGGCTTCGAGGTCCGGGTGGAGATGCGCAATGCCGCCACCGGGGATCTGTTCGTCGCCCAGGTGACCCGCGGTGATGCCGAGGCGCTGCGGCTGGCCGAGGGGGAGACCGTCTACGCCCGCGCCACCCGGATCCCGGAACTGCCGGTCGCCTAGGACCGTGCGCTCTGTCCGTCGAATCGGCAAGTACTTGTGACCCGAGTTCCTGTAAAGGACGGGGAGTACGTTCCCGGACGCCCGGGGAGTGGGAGTTCTCCGAGCATTGACAGATTCCCTTTTCCGCCCTTTGAGCTGCGGTGATGTCTTCAATGTATCGACTGTGATCCCGGAGCGCCGAACGTCGTGTTGACGTACCCCGGCTTAGCTGTAACTATGGGAAACAGTTAAGCCGGAATCATTGACGAGAGGCATGACGATGACGTCTTCAGCCACCACGGTCTCCGACGACCAGCTGGTCGCGCAGGCCCAGGAGTATGCGGAAAAGCTGCTGCTGCTGTCGGAAGGCTCGGTCAACCGGCATTTCGACCCGTTCGAAGATATCGACTGGGATCACCCGGACTTCGACGTGAACGCGCGGCCGGAACGCTGGATCCTGCCCGTTTCCGCCGACACCCTCGGCCGGCACCCCTGGTACCAGGCGCTGTCACAGGAACAGAAGATCGAACTCGGCAAATACCGCCAGGCCAATGTCGCCAAGGTCGGGCTGCAGTTCGAGGCCATCCTGATCAGCGGCATGATGCAGCACGTCTTCGGGCTGCCCAACGGTGACCCGGAATTCCGCTACTGCTCCCACGAAATGATCGAGGAGCACAACCACACCCTGATGTTCCAGGAGATGGTGAACCGGATCGGCGTCGACGTACCCGGAATGGGTCCGCTGGTTCGCCAGCTGCGCCACCTCGCGGTACCGGTCGCGGTCGCCTTCCCGAACCTGTTCTTCATGGCCGTACTGGCCGGCGAAGAACCCATCGACCACATCCAGAAGGACATCCTGCGCTCCGGCGAGGAAGTGCACCCGATCATGCGCGGTGTGATGGCCATCCATGTGGCCGAGGAAGCCCGCCATATCTCGTTCGCGCACGAATTCCTCAAGCAGCACGTGCCGGAATCCTCGCGGCGCAACAAGTTCGTCCTGTCGCTGGCCATGCCGGTGATCATGTGGATCCTGGGCCGCGCCATCGCGACCCCGCCCAAAACCTTCTTCGAGGAATTCGATATCCCGAAGAGCGTGCGCAAGGAGCTGTTCTACGGCTCCGCCGAGGCCAAGCAGACCTTCAGCGACTACTTCGGTGATGTGCGCGCCCTGGCGCACGACATCGGCCTGATGAACCCGGTCGCCAAGCGGGTCTGGAAGATGCTGGGCATCGCCGGGCACACCACCCGGTACCGGTCCGAACCGCTGCGCGCCGTATCCGGCGCCGCCGCCTGAACGACGGGTCCACTCGATGCCCTACGTCGTCACCCAGTCCTGCTGTAGCGACGCCTCCTGCGTCTACGCCTGCCCGGTCAACTGCATCCACCCGACCCCGGACGAACCGGATTTCCGGACCGCGGAGATGCTCTACGTCGACCCGGCCGCCTGCGTGGACTGCGGTGCCTGCGCCTCGGCCTGCCCGGTGGATGCCATCACCTCGTCGAAGAAACTCACCGACGAGCAGAAGCCGTTCATCGAGATCAACGCCGACTTCTACCGGCAGTCGCGCCCCCGCCCGATCCTCGCCAAGCCGGTTCCGGCGCCGCCGATCGATACCGCCGGCCGCGGCCCGCTGCGGGTCGCGGTGGTCGGCTCCGGGCCCTCGGCCATGTACGCCGCGGACGAACTGCTCACCCAGCCCGATGTGCGGGTGACCGTATTCGACCGGCTGCCGGTCCCCTACGGCCTGGCTCGCTACGGCGTGGCCCCGGATCACGGGAAGACCCGCAAGGTCGCGGATCTGTTCGACGTGATGTCGCGGCAGCCCGGATTCGGGTCATACTTCGATATCGAGGTCGGCAAACATATCTCGCACGAAGAACTGCTGGCCTACCACCATGCAGTCGTGTACGCGGTCGGTGCCTCCAGCGACCGTAAGCTCGGCATCCCCGGTGAAGGCCTGGCCGGAAACGTCTCGGCCACCGATTTCGTGGCCTGGTACAACGGGCATCCCGATCATGTCGACGACGAGTTCGATCTGTCCCAGCGGCGGGTGGTCGTGGTCGGCAACGGTAATGTCGCGCTCGACGTGGCCCGGATCCTCACCACCGATCCGGAAGCACTGGCCGGCAGCGATATCTCGCCGGTCGCGCTCGAGGCATTGCGGCGCAGCGAAGTGCGCGAGGTCGTGGTGCTGGGCCGGCGTGGTCCGGCCGAATCGGCCTTCACCGTCCCGGAGTTCGTCGGACTGCTGGGCGCCGATGTGGATATCGCGGTCGAGGGTGACCTGCCGCCGCTCACCGGCGACCTGCCGTACCAGGTGGAGCAGAAGCTGAAATTGCTGCACCAGGTGGCCGATCGGCCGTTCGGGCAGCGCCGCCGGATCGTCTTCCGCTATCAGAGCGCGCCGAGCCGGATCCTCGGACCCGACGCGGTGACCGGTATCGAAGTGGACCGGACCGAGCTGGTGTCCGGCGACGACGGCCGGGTCCGTGCGGTCGCCACGGGCGATATCGACCTCCTGGAGACCGGGCTGGTGCTCACCTCGGTCGGCTACCGCGGCGTACCCACATCCGGTCTGCCGTTCGACGAACAGCGCGCGATCATCCCGAACCGGGCCGGGCGGGTGCTGACGGGTCCGGAAGGCGAGGCGCTCCCGGGCGTGTATGTGACCGGCTGGATCAAGCGCGGCCCCACCGGGTTCATCGGTACCAACAAATCCTGCGCCCAGGAAACCGTGCAGCAGCTGGCCGACGATTTCAACGCCGGCCGGCTGGCCGAGCCCGCGGGCGGCGCGGAGGCGTTCGATCGGCTGTTGCGGCAGCGCCGGCCGCAGGTCCGCGCCGCAGGCGCGGTGGCCCGTACCGCCAAACCGGTGCGACGCTTGTTCGCCCGTACCTGAGGCAATCCTGCAGCTTCCGCCCGTCCGGTATCGCACCGGGCGGGCGGTTTTTGTTTGCGCGGTGCGAATTCCGTCCGGGTAGCTATTGGTCGGTTACCGGCGGCTAGTGGGGCTTGGACGCGCGTCCGGGTGTCAGTGGGGGTTTCCTGCGGACCTGCCGGCGGACAGTGGTGTGTCCCTGTGGATTTCTGGCAAATTGCCAGTTCAGGGCTAATTTCCTGCGTGGCGGACAATTGAACTGCCGGTTTGTTTTCCGGCCGGTATTCGGGGAGTTGTTCCGTAACTTCATCTTTCATCGCCGATTATTCGATTTATTCGGTCCATTGCAGCTAACCTGTGGTCGCTGTTTGGAAAACGACCGCGCCCATGGCTTTTTCGCAGGACGTGGTCTCGGTGCGTTGACGGGATGGCAAATGACTTCTGGGCTGGGTATCAGTATCGGCACGGTGAACGTTGTCTCGGCGCGGGTCGCCGAGCACGACGCCCGGCCGATCGTGCGGACACGGCGGACGGCTGTCGGATTCGACAACCGCGGTACCGCGCGGCTCGGCGGAATCACCCGATTCTCCACGGCCGTAAGCGAATTCGCCGACCTCGGCCGCGACCCGGAATCGGTGTACGTCGACGGCCGGATCTGGGCGCCGGCCACCATTTTCGCCTCGGTGGTGCAGGGACTGGTCGCCGCCGAACCGGCGGCCGGAGTGGTCGCCACCCATCCGGCCGGATACAGCGCCAAACAACTCGACCTGCTCCGGCAGAGCCTCGACCTCGCCGGTGTGGGCCATGTCCAGCTGGTACCGGAACCGGTGGCCGCAGCGCATTGGCTCGATGCCGAACACGGCCCGCTGGATACCGGATTCGTTCTGGTCTACGACCTGGGTGGGAACAGTCTCGATGTCGCGGTGGTGCGCACCGGGATGGACTGGCCGGATCATCCCGTGGTCGGAAAACCGGTGCGATCCTACGATTTCGGTGGCCGCCCGCTCGGCGCCATGATCGCCCGCTGCGCGGGTGACCGGGCGATCGGCCCGGCCGAACCGGGTACCGGCACCGTATCGCTGATGTCTTTCGTCGACCCCGAAGGCCTGCGCCGCGAACATATCCGCGATTCGCTCGAGGTGGTGCGCGGTGCGGTGCGCTCGGCCGGTGTCGCACTGTCCGATATCGGCCGCATCCTGGTGGTGGGTGGCGCGGCCAGGCCGCCGCAGGTCGCCGAAACCCTCGCCGAACTGGGATTACCGGTGACGATCGCCGCCGATTCGGCGCAATGCGTGGCACTCGGCGCCGCCGCCATGGCCGCGGAGAGTGTGCCGCTGGCCGGCTCGTCCCGCGCCAAACACGCCCCGATCTTCTCCGGTGCCGCCGTATTCTCCGCGGTCGCGATGTCCGCGGCCACCATCCTGGGCAACGGCGCCGCCGATACCGTGGGGCCGGACCGGGACCGGATGCCGCTGCAGACCCCGGGTGCGGTGCTGTACGAAATCCACGGCGAAGCGCAGGTGGAACGTTCCGGCGCCGGATGGAGTGTGTCCTACGCGCCGTTGGACGCCGGGCCGCGAATCACTCCCGCGGGGGTATCGCGACCGTACGGGCCCCCGATGCCCGGAACCGCGGCGGCGCCCGCGGATTCGGCACCGGATCGCGATGGCGACCGCAACGACTCGCACACCTCGCCCCGTGACCGGCACGCCGACAACGAATCCCGTTACAACGATCCGGCGCGATTCCAGAACCCGATCCCGTTCGATCCGCCAGATCTTCCGGCGCGGCCCGATCCGGACTCCGCGGAACCGGAGACTCCCGGGATCGAACTTCCCGCTGGCCCCGATCCGGATACGCCCGTTATCGATCCGCCCGGCGGACTGCCCGGCGGGGAAACCGACGAGCCGGGGCAGGGTTCGGACAACGGCGCGGGCCCGGTGCCGGGAATTCCCGATATCGGTAACCCCGGAGTGCCGGAGGTACCGGGTGGGAACTGGTCCGGTGGCGCGGAATCGCCGGGAGGCGACTGGTCAGCTCCCGGAAGCGAGTGGTCGGAGCCGGGCGGCGGATGGACGTCGCCGGGCGGTTCGGGCGATACCTCGGCGCCGGAGCCGGCGGACGATGGATCCGGTGGCGGCGACTCGGACGGTTCCGGAACGGGTGGGCCCGGCGGCTTCGGTACGGGAAATTCCGGTGGTTACGGTACGGGCGATTCGGGTGGTTACGGTACGGGTGACTCGGGTGGTTTCGGGTCAGGCAATTCGGGTGGTTTCGGCACGGGTAACTCGGGTGGTTTCGGTTCGGGTGGCTCCGGCGCAGGTGACTCAGGTGGATTCGGAGGGAGCGGTTTCGGCGGCTCGGATAGCGGCCCGGGCGGGATCTCCTCCCGAGGATCCGATTCATCCGGCGGCTCGAACAGTGATTCAGGCGGGTTCGGTGGTTTCGGCGGCGGTCGTTCGAGCGGCGGTGATTCGGATTCCGGTGGCTCCGATTCGTCGAAGGGCTCGAAATCCCGGGGCTCCGATTCCGGCGGCTCCAGTTCCTCCGGCAGCGACGGCGGGTCCTCCCGGAGCAAAGGTTCGGGCGGGAAGTCCTCGGGCGGCGGCTCCGACAACTGACCGCGCAGAGCAGGACTACGGACGCCATAGTCGAACTGCGGGAAACCGGCTGATCCTTCGGCCGGTCGTCCGGCGGGTTCGGTGCGATCCGGAAAATCCGGTGCCGGGCAACCCGGTCCGCGAGAGAATCGAAAGGTGGATGTAGACGGGGGCCCACCGCGGCTGATCGCATTGGATGTGGACGGCACTCTGCTGAAAACCGGTGCGCCGGTGACCGATCGAGTGGCCGCGACGGTTCGTGCGGCGGTGGCGGCCGGAGCGCAGGTAGTGGTGAGTACCGGGCGGACCGTAGTGAGCACCCGGCCGGTACTCGCCGAACTGGGTCTCGTGCGGGGGCATGCCATCTGCTCGAACGGGGCGGTGCATATCGATATCGAAGCGGCCGAGCCGACCGCGGTGCACACCTTCGATCCGCGGCCGGCGGTAACGGCGCTGCGGGACCTGTTCCCCGATATGATTTTCACCGCGGAGCAGGTGGGTTCGGGTTTCTGGGCGACCGGAATGAGCCCCGGTGAGTACTACGCCGGCGGGGAATACCTGGTGGTCGACCACCACACCCTGTGCAGTGTGCCCACACCCCGGTTGAACTGCTGGTGGCCCGAGGGCTCGGTCGCCGAGATGCGCAGTCTGCTGGAAACCCTGGCCGTTCCGGATATCAGCTGGGTCTACGGTGAGTTCGGCCCCTGGCTCACCATCTCCCGCGAAGGAGTGTCCAAAGGGTGGGCGCTGGAGCAGTTGCGCCGCACACTGGACATTCCGCGCGAAGCCACGCTGGCCATCGGGGATGGATTCAACGACCGGGAAATGTTCGCCTGGGCCGGGCATTCCGTCGCCATGGCGAACGCCCCCGTCGAGCTGCACGCAATCGTCGACGAAGTGACCGCCGACGTCACAGCCGATGGAGTCGCCGCCGTCCTGGAACGCTGGTTCTGAACACCGGGCGGCAGGCCAGCAGGGACCGCCCGCGGGGGAGCGGTCAGGCCGAAAGGAGCAGAGGTCGCGAGGTCGCGGAATCGTAGCGGTTCCACACGACCTCGGCGAGCGCGGGATCGGGGCCCAGGACCGCGGCGTGCGGCAGGCGGGTGTCCTCGGCGACCAGGCGATCGGTGAGCAGGCCGGGAGCCAAGAACCACGGAGCCACCAGCAGGTTTTCCGCGCCGCGCGCACGTAACCGCTGTACCGCGCCGGTAAGTGACGGCTGGGCGGTGGCGAAGCATACTTCCGTCGGATAGCCGGTCTGCGCGGCGAACCGGCGGGCCAGGCCGGCGGTGGTGCGGTTCGCGGCCGCGGAGGACGAGCCGACCGCAGCCAAGGCGATACCCACGCGATCGTGCGGCGCGGTCCAGCCGTGGGCTGCGCAGGCCGCGCGAACCCGGCTGTCCAGTACCGCGATCAGGCGGGGATCGGCGCCGAGAACTTCGGCCTGGGTCAGCTGCAGCCGCGGATGGCGGGCCGCCGCCTCAGCCAGCAGCCCGGGGAGATCGACCCGGGCGTGGAAAGCGCTGCCGAGTAGCAGTGGGACCACGACGGCCCGGGTTTCCCCGGTTCCGGCTACCGCGTCCAGGACCTGCCCGACCGAAGGCGCGTTCAGGTCCAGGAACGCCAGGCGCGCGGGCACATCGGGGCGCGCCGCGCGGACCTCGTCCATGAGCGCGGTGACGGTGGCGGCAGACCGGGGATCCCGGCTGCCGTGTGCCACCGCGACCAGCGTGGGTGCCGGCATCAGGCCTCGGTTCCGACCTCTACCGCGCTGAGGACATCCCCGACCAGCCCGGCCGCGAGGGTGTTGCCACCCGCGGGGTCGATCAGCAGGAAGCTGCCGGTGTGCCGGTTGGTGCGATAGTCGTCGGTCGCGATCGGTTCGGCGACGCGTATCGAAATGCGGCCGATATCGTTGAGGGACAACGATTCCGGGTTCGGATCAGCGCTGAGACGCTGTTCATCGAAGCGTTCGGTGAGCGTGCCCACGATGGCCTGCGTGGTACGGGTGCCGTGTTTGAGCAGCAGCCGTGCACCGGGGCGCAGCGGTTTGTCGCCGAGCCAGCACACGGTGGCGTCGAAGGTATCGACCGGTTCCGGGGCGTCGCCGGGCGAGGCGATGGTGTCGCCGCGGGAGATATCGACCTCGTCGGCCAGGATCAGCGTGACACTGCGCCCGGCCTGGGCGACCGCGAGCTCCCCGTCGGGGGTGTCGATCCGCTCCACGGTGGTGCGGATACCGGAGGGCAGCACCACCACCTCGTCGCCCGGCGCCACCGAACCCGCCGCGATCTGGCCCGCGTATCCGCGGTAGTCGGGATATTCGGGGGTGCGCGGCCGGATCACGTACTGCACCGGGAACCGCAGGCCCACCGCGTGGGTTCCGGAGTTGTCCGCGTCCACCGGCACGGATTCGAGATGCTCGATCAGCGACGGCCCGCTGTAGTACGGGGTCTGGTCGGAGCGGGTGGCGATATTGTCGCCGCGCAGCGCGGAGACCGGGATCTCCAGGACATCCTCCTCGGCCCAGCCGAGGGTGCGGGTGAGATGGGAGAACTCGGCGGAGATCTCGGCGAAAACCTTACCGGCCGCGGCCTGCTTGGCCTGTTCGCTGGGTTCGTCGCCCCCGATGAGGTCGATCTTGTTCACGGCCAGCACCAGCCGCGGCACCCCGAGCAGCGCCAGCACCGCGGCGTGGCGGCGGGTCTGCTCGATCACGCCTTTACGGGCATCCACCAGCAGGATCACCAGCTGCGCGGTGGAGGCGCCGGACACGGTGTTACGGGTGTACTGCACGTGCCCGGGGGTGTCGGCCAGGACGAACGAACGTTTCGGTGTCGCGAAATACCGGTAGGCGACATCGATGGTGATGCCCTGTTCGCGTTCGGCCCGCAGACCGTCCACCAGCAGCGAGAGGTCGGGAGTGGACAGACCCTTGTCCACCGACGCCCGGGTCACCGCATCGATCTGGTCGGCGAGCACGGACTTGGTGTCGTAGAGCAGACGTCCGACCAGGGTGGACTTGCCGTCGTCGACAGAACCGGCGGTGGCCAGCCTCAATAGGTCGGACATATCAGAAATAACCCTCTCGTTTACGGTCTTCCATGGCGGCTTCCGAGACCCGGTCGTCGCCACGGGTCGCACCGCGTTCGGTCAGCCGGGAGGCGGCGACCTCGGCCAGGATGGCCTCGTTATCGGCGGCGTCGGACAGGATGGCGCCGGTGGTGGAACCGTCGCCGACGGTGCGGTACCGGACCGAACGGGTCTCCAGGACCTCGTCCTCACGCGGACCACCCCAGCTGCCGGGGGTCATCCACATCCCGTCGCGCTGGTACACCGGCCGTTCGTGCGCGTAGTAGATGGTGGCCAGTTCCACGTTCTCGCGGGCGATATAGCGCCAGATATCGAGTTCGGTCCAGTTCGACAGCGGGAACACCCGCACATGCTCGCCCGGTGCGTGCCGGCCGTTGTACAGGTTCCACAGTTCGGGCCGCTGCCGTTTCGGATCCCACTGCCCGAAGGCATTGCGCAGCGAGAAGATCCGCTCCTTGGCGCGAGAGCGTTCCTCGTCGCGCCGGCCGCCGCCGAACACCGCGTCGAACCGGTTCTCGCTGATGGCATCCAGCAGCGGAACGGTCTGTAGCGGGTTACGGATACCGTCGGCGCGTTCGGTGAGGCGGCCGTCGGCGAGATAGTCCTCCACGGCAGCCACATGCAGCCGCAGCCCGTACTTCTCGACCACATGGTCGCGGAATTCGAGCACCTCGGGCAGATTGTGCCCGGTGTCCACGTGCAGCAGCGCGAACGGCAGCGGCGCCGGCCAGAAGGCCTTCAGCGCCAGATGCAACAGGACGGTGGAGTCCTTACCGCCGGAGAACAGGATCACCGGCCGTTCGAATTCGCCCGCGACCTCACGGAAGATATGGATGGCTTCCGATTCCAGCGCGGCCAGGGTGTCGAAATCCGAGAGGCCGACAGAGCGTTCGGTGATTACGTCGGTCATGATGCGTGCAACCCACATTCGGTCTTGGCGAGCCCGGCCCAGCGGCCGCTTCGCGGATCGGAACCCGGCTCCGGCTTCCGTGTGCACGGAGCGCAGCCGATGGACGGATACCCCTCCTCCACCAGGGGATTGACGAGAATCGAATGTTTTTCGATGTAGTCCTGCATCTCGTCGTCGGACCACGGCGCGATCGGGTTGATCTTCACCAGCCCGAAACCCTCGTCGAAGGAGATGAGCGGCGCGTTCGCGCGGGTGGGGGCCTCCACCCGGCGGATACCGGTGACCCAGGCGTTGTACGGGGCCAGCGAATTACGCAGCGGCACCACCTTGCGCAGCCGGCAGCATTCCCCGGCGTCGCGGGCGAACAGGTCCTTGCCCAGCAGCGCGTCCTGCTCGTCGACGGTGTGCTCGGGGCGCACATTCACCACGTTCACGCCGTATACCGCTTCCACGGCGTCGCGGGTGCCCATGGTTTCGGCGAAGTGATAGCCGGTGTCGAGGAACAGCACATCCACACCCGGCCGTACCTGGGCGGCCAGCTGCACCAGCACCCCGTCCTGCATATTCGACGCGACGATATAGCCGCTACCGAAGTTCTCGTCGGCCCAGCGCAGCAGCTCCGCGGCCGTCGCGTCCGGGCCGAGTTCGGCGGCACCGCGTTCGGCCAGTGCCCGGAGTTCGTCGGCGCCCAGTTTGGCAGGCAACTGTTTCTGCTCGGTTGTCACAGTGGGTTCTCCCGTCACCACGCTTGCGGGTTTCATCGCAGATCGGCTTCCTCGGCGCGAACAGCCCACTGCGCGAACCGTTCACCGTTCTCGCGGAGCTTGACGAAGTTGCGCACCACGCGCTCGATGTAATCGCCGAGTTCGGCGCTGGTCACCTTGTGCTGGCGCAGTTTGCGGCCGAAACTGCTGTCGAGGCCGAGGCTGCCACCCAGATGAACCTGGTAGCCCTCGACCTGATTCCCGTCGCCGTCGTCCACCAGCTGGCCCTTGAACCCGATATCGGCGATCTGGGACCGGCCGCAGGAGTTCGGGCAACCGTTGATATTGATGGTGATCGGCACATCGAGTTCGGCGTTGATATCGGCGAGCCGCTGTTCGAGTTCGGGCGCCAGCACCTGCGACCGCTTGCGCGTCTCGACGAAGGACAGTTTGCAGAATTCGATACCGCTGCAGGCCAGCAGATTGCGCCGCCACACCGAGGGCCGCGCCTGCAGGCCCAGCGGTTCCAGTTCGGCGATGAGCTGCTCGACCTTGTCGTCGGCGATATCCAGTACGACGATCTTCTGATACGGAGTGAAACGAATCCGGTCGGAACCGGCGCGTTCCACTGCCTCGGCGACCTTCGTGAGAATCGTGCCGGATACGCGGCCGGCGATGGGGGAGAAGCCCACGGCATTGAGGCCGTTGCGCAGCTTCTGCACGCCGACATGGTCGATCGGGCGGCTGGGCTGCTCGGGCGCCGGGCCGTCGATCAGCTTGCGCTTCAGGTACTCGTCCTCGAGCACCTGCCGGAACTTCTCGATACCCCAGTCCTTGATCAGGAACTTCAGCCGCGCCTTGGTCCGCAACCGGCGGTAGCCGTAATCGCGGAACAGACTGACAACGCCCTCCCACACCTCGGGCACCTCGTCCAGCGGCACCCAGGCGCCGACCCGCTGGGCCAGCATCGGATTGGTGGACAGCCCGCCGCCGACCCACAGGTCCAGGCCGGGTCCGTGCTCGGGGTGGTTCACGCCGACGAACGCGACGTCGTTGATCTCGTGCACCACGTCCTGCAGACCGGAGATCGCGGTTTTGAACTTACGCGGCAGGTTGGAGTACTCCGGCTTGCCGATGTAGCGGCGAACGATCTCCTCGATCGCCGGCGTGGGGTCGATGACCTCGTCCAGCGATTCGCCCGCCAGCGGAGAACCGAGCACGACGCGGGGGCAGTCACCGCACGCCTCGGTGGTCTGCAGGCCGACGGATTCGATCCGCCGCCAGATCTCGGGGACGTTCTCGATCTCGATCCAGTGGTACTGGACGTTCTCCCGGTCGGAGATGTCGGCGGTATCGCGGCCGAACTCGGTGGAGATCTCGCCGAGGGTGCGCAGCTGCGCGACATTCAGCGCGCCGCCGTCGCAGCGGATCCGCATCATGAAGTACCGGGCTTCGAGCACATCGATGTTCTCGTCGCCGGTCCAGGTGCCGTCGTAACCCTGCTCGCGCTGGGTGTACAGGCCCCACCAGCGGAAACGTCCGCGCAGATCGCCCTTGTCGATACTGTCGAACCCGTTCTTGGCGTAGATGTTCTCGATCCGGGACCGGACGTTGAGCGGGTTGTCGTCCTTCTTGGACTGCTCGTTCGGGTTGAGCGGTTCCCGATAACCGAGCGCCCACTGGCCCTCGGCGCGGCGGCGCACCGGTTTACCGGTGCGGGCGCGGCCGGGGCGTGCGGGGGTTTCGCCCTTTACCGGGGTCTCGGCCTTCGCGGGGGTGGCGGCGTCGGTGCTCGACGTCATGAAGTCGCTCCTGCTGGGTATGGCTTGGGTCCGTGCTGAGGGCGCGAGAGGCTGACTCGCACCCGCGGTATCAGCGGGCCGAAATCCTCGAATCGGGGAAGATCACCGGAAAACCGGGAGTGGGCGCAGCTGAGCTACCGGGCGGAACCGGGCAGACAACAGGCGCTGCAGACGCGCTTGTAGTCGACGTGGCGACGGGCCACAAGTCGAACTCCGGATGCGCGCATGCGACCCATTGTGCCATGCCGCGACGCGCATTCCGACCGCCCTACCAGTATTTCCCGTGCACTCCCGGGAAATCGCCTGGTTCCGGGCGGTTATATGTGACGGTCGTCATATTTGCTTGACGGGGTTCGGGACCCGGCGGGAAAGGAAGGCTTGACCTCGAGATAACTCGAGGTTGCAGGCTGACGGTATGAGTACCGAAACAGACGGGGACGCCTACGCACCGGCCGATGCCGATGCCGAGATCGCAGCGATCCATGTTGTGGTCGACGCCGTCGCGCAGGCGCAGGCCAACGAGGACGTCGACCGGTTCGCCGCGTTGTTCCGTGCGGACGCCCTGTGGACGACCGGACACGGCAAACGGCTGTACGGGCAGCCCGCGATCGCGGAGTTCACGGCACAGGTGCTGCCGGGGGCCACCGCGCACGGCCGGGCCACCTACGAGGTCGAGCACATCTTGTTCCTCCGGCCCGATGTGGCGGCGGTCAAGGTGCGGCAGCGCTATTACACCTCCGCCGGCGACCTGGACAGCGAAGGTGCCCCGCTGTACGTGATGACCAAGGAGAACGGGCGCTGGATGCTCACCGCCAACCAGAACACCCCGGTTATCGCAGGCTGAGCCGCGGCCCGGCACACTGGAACGATGACTTCGCCCGCCACCGCGACCCCGCACAGCGATACCGTTCCGGTGCTGCGCGATTTCGGGGGCGGGCCGTTCGGCATCTACGTCCACGTGCCGTTCTGCGCGACCCGCTGCGGATACTGCGATTTCAACACCTACACCGCCGGTGAACTGGGCACCTCCGCCTCCCCGGAATCCTGGTCGGCCGCGCTGCGCCGGGAACTCGCGGCCGCGGCCGGGCAGTTCGCGGAGCTCCCCAGCACCACCCCGCCGGTCGCAACCGTGTTCGTCGGCGGCGGCACACCGTCGCTGCTCGGCGCCGACGGGCTGGCCGGCGTGCTCGACGCGGTCCGGTCCGAATTCGACCTGGCCCCGGACGCCGAGGTGACCACCGAATCCAATCCGGAATCCACCTCCCCCGAATTCTTCGAACGCATCCGGGCAGCCGGGTTCACTCGCGTCTCGCTGGGGATGCAGTCGGCGGCATCACATGTCCTGGCGGTACTGGACCGCACGCACACCCCCGGCCGCGCGGTGGCCGCAGCGAGGGAAGCCCGGGCCGCCGGGTTCGACCACGTCAATCTCGACCTGATCTACGGCACCCCCGGTGAACGCGACAGCGATCTCGACGCCAGCCTGGACGCCGTACTGGAGGCGGGGGTGGACCACGTGTCGGCGTATTCGCTCATCGTCGAAGACGGCACCGCACTGGCCCGCCGGGTACGCCGCGGCGAACTCCCCGCACCCGACGACGACGTCCTCGCCGCCCGCTACGAACGTATCGACGCCCGCCTCGCCGCCGCCGGTCTCACCTGGTACGAGGTCTCGAACTGGGCGGCCGGCGACGCCGCCCGCTGCCGCCACAACCTCGGCTACTGGGACGGCGGCGACTGGCTGGGCGCGGGCCCCGGCGCGCACAGCCATGTCGGGGGAGTCCGCTGGTGGAATATCAAGCACCCGGCCCGCTACGCCGACCGCACCGCGAACGGCGGCCTGCCCGCCGCAGGCTGGGAAGCTCCCACGACCGAGGACCGCTACTTGGAGCGGGTCATGCTCGCCCTACGCCTGCGCACCGGCCTGCCGCTGTCCGATCTCGATTCCTCCGGCGTACGCGCCGCACGAAAGGTCGCGGCAGACGGTCTGGCGTCGATACGTGGCGACCGCGTGGTCCTGACCGATCGTGGCCGCCTACTGGCAGACGGCGTGGTCCTGCAGCTGCTCGGCTGAGTGCTCGCGCGTCCCCACTCGGTGCGCTGGTCGCCGGACGGCGGTCGAGGCGGTTATCCGAAGAGCGTCGAGTACAGAATTCCTCCTGCGATGACGGCGAACAGCACACCGATAATGCCTTGGATCACCAGGTAGAAACGGCGACCGGGAAAATGTTCCCGCGGCTGCGGAGGCGCATTTGCGCCCACGCCGACGGGTAGGTGCTGACCCGGACGTGATGGAGTCCGGGTGCGACGGGAATGAAATTCACGCCCCACGATGTGTCCGGGACTCGCTGCCCGTTCACCGTGATCCGCGGTTTGCAGGCCAGATACGCGTACGGCAGGAACGTCCACCGGCAGAACGATGCGTCGACGACGATGCCCGTTTCGCCCGGTTCCGGAACATACTCGGGCATAGGCGTTTCCGGGTCATGACGGTACGGCAGGATGAAATCGGGCGGCAGCATGGTGCCGTGATAGGGCTGTCCGGGCGTGACCGGGCGGGGTGCCGGCGCCCCAGGAAAGGGGTGTGCCGTGGGCTGCCCCGGCGATGGGGCAAGCGGTGGCCGGTGCCGGTCTGCAGGGTTGTCCATGAGCTTCCTGTATCCGGGCGTTACGCGGGGGCCCCTTCGGGCGCGAGCAAAGTCTCGAGAACAGAGGCGAGGGCCTCCTTGTAGGGGCCCATATCCTTCAGGACGTCGAGCATCTTGGTGATCAACGTGGAGACTTTCACGGTCTCCGCGGCGATGCGGGTGGTCGCCTGAGCGGCCACCACCGGTGCGGCCGTGCCGCCGGAGAGCGCCAGCTCGATGGTCCAGCTGAAGAGCGCGCCGTACAGAGCGGTAAGGATGGTCTGCACCATGGTTCGCACCGCATCGACGATTTTCGCGGTCTTCTCCATCATGGTCGCCAGCGTGGCAGCCGCACCGCCCGCCGCACCGATCTGATCGAGCAGGGTGGTCGCGTAATTGCGGTACGCGATCGCGGTCTGCCCCGACCAGGTCGCGATTTCGCCGTCGACAGCGGACTGCCAGTCGCCACGGATCGCCGTGAGTTCTTTCGCGATCTCCGTCCACGTGCCCGCGTACGCTTCGACCATATCCGGGTTGCCCATGAGCGAATCGAATGCCTTGCGCAGCGGTTCGACATGTTCGAGCATCCACGAAGCGATCTGGGTGCCGACGAAAGCGAGTGGGTCGCTGCCGATTTCGACAGCCGTTGCGCCGACCCCGATCGCGCCGAGCGCGGAGTCCAGATAGGCGTCCTTGTTGAAATCCGAGACGACCTTCCACGCGTCGTAGGCGATGGTGCCCTCGAGAATTCCCCAGGGCCCTTCCTCGCCGGCCAAACCGACGTTGTGGTGGAGGAAGGCGTCTTCCTGGAAATATTCTTCGCGGTAGTCGGTACCGTCGACGATCAGTTCGTTGCCCTCCGGGGGCGCTTCGTCGTCGAACCCCGGCGTGTGTTCGTTCAGCCATTCCCCGATTTCGGTGGCCATCTAGAATCCCCCCTTAGATTCCTCGATCGCTGTCTGCAACCCCTCGAGTGTTTGCGCGAAGGTGCCGTCGGTGCCCTCGAACGAGTCCGCGTCTGCGTTCAACTTCCCGGGAACCCCGGCGGCCTTCTCGGCCACCTTGCGGATCGCTGCCACGGTCGAGGCGTGATTATCGGAAAGAATCCAATCGACGATCGGACGCGGGATGGCACCGTAGGCGTCATCGGCGGCGGCGATATAGCTTGCCGCCTCGAGGGCGGCGGTCGTTCGCGCCATCAGGCTCTGCACGCTGGTCGCATGCTTGCGCAGGCTTTCCGGGTCGACCTGCAAGGGGGGCGCTGCTTCGTTCGTCATCGTCGCTGCCTCAGACCAACCAGGACTTGTTCCGGTAGTACTCGCCTTCTTCGTCCTCGACATCGGGAATCAGCGATGTCGGAGTCGCGGGAGGCGGAGGAGGAGGTTGGTTGCGGCCCGGAGCGGGCGGTGTGGGTGGCGGGGGTGCCGGTGCGGGGTAGGTGGGCTCGGGACGGGCAGGTGCCGGGCCCGGTGCCACCGACGGGTTCGACTGCGGTTCGTTCCAGATAGGGTCCGGTTGTGCCGGCCGATTCCAGGAGGGGGTCGGATTCGGCTGGTCCGACCATATCGGTGCCGGCGCCCCGGGCCCGGGCCGCGGCGGCGTGCTCTGCGAAACCGATGGTGCCGGGTGGGGCAGTCCCGGGGCGGTCGCGGGGCCCGCGAGACGGCCGGCGAACTGCTCGATGACGGTCGCGCCGATCGGGTCGTCGCCGACCACCTCGTGGACCGCCGCGGTCACTTCGCGGCCCAGTGCGGCACGGGCACGCGACAGACAGGCCATCACCTCGGTGGACAGCGCGGCCGGGCTTCTGCGCCGGATCCCGTCGGTGAATCGGATATCGGTCGGCACTCCGTTGCTGTCGACGGTGACCCGGACACTGTTGTCGCCGGAGGTCTCGGTCACCGACAGTTGCGCGAGCCGGCCCTGGAGTACTTGGAACCGCTGGGCCTTCTGCTGCATCTGCTCGGCCCATTGGGCCAGGCCGGCGGCTGTCGCCAATGGGTCGTCCGACACCGAAATCCCCCCTGGGTACTGGATTCTGCTGTGTTCAGGGGGGACGTTAGCACGGTCTTTCGGCGGCTGTGCCCGGGTGGAGGACCGCTGCGGACTTAGACTGGGGGTGAGCCCGGGTGTCCGAGCTGGGTTCGGAAGAAGTCGGTGCGCCGCCGGTCGGTCACGACGGCGTACAGCACAGCGAGGAGGTGGGGTCGATGTCGAGCACCGAGGATCGGCGCTTCGAGGTCCTGCGGGCGATTGTCGCCGACTACGTCGCCACCAAGGAGCCCATCGGCTCGAAGACCCTGGTGGACCGGCACAACCTGGGTGTTTCCAGTGCGACCGTCCGCAACGATATGGCCGTTCTGGAGGCCGAGGGATATATCGCCCAGCCGCACACCAGTTCGGGCCGGATTCCCACCGACAAGGGCTATCGGCAGTTCGTGGACCGTATCGCCGATGTGAAACCGCTCTCGGCCGCCGAACGCAAGGCCATCATGCAGTTCCTGGAATCGGGGGTCGACCTCGACGATGTGCTGCGCCGCGGGGTCCGGCTGCTGGCCCAGCTCACCCG
Source organism: Nocardia carnea (assembly GCF_029868325.1). Lineage (GTDB taxonomy): Bacteria > Actinomycetota > Actinomycetes > Mycobacteriales > Mycobacteriaceae > Nocardia > Nocardia carnea_C. Next base: position 1,217 of record NZ_JARWNW010000164.1, on the reverse strand, counting down.
TCAGGTTGCTGTCGTCCAGTATCCGACGGTCTCCGCGTCGACGGTGCGCCACCTCGAGGTGGTGGCGCTCAATCCCGCGCGGTTGCTGCTGGTGGTGATCACCGATACCGGCCGGGTCGATCAGCGCATCGTGGAGCTCGGCACCGTCGTCGACGACGAGGATCTGGCCGCGCTGCGCGGCATGCTGGGTGCGGCCATGGACGGTAAACGCCTGGCCGCCGCCTCCGCCGCCGTCGCCGAACTGCCGGAGCAGGCGCCGCCGCAGCTGCGGGATGTGCTGATCAAGGTGTCCACGGTGCTCGTGGAAACCCTGGTCGAGCATCCCGAAGAGCGCCTCGTGCTCGGCGGTACCGCCAACCTCACCCGCAACGCCGGCGATTTCGGCCTGCACGGTTCCCTGCGCACCGTGCTGGAAGCGCTCGAGGAGCAGGTCGTGGTCCTCAAACTGCTGGCCGCCGCCCAGCAGCCCGGGACGGTGACGGTGCGGATCGGTGAGGAAACCCAGGTCGAGGAGATGCGCGGCACCTCGGTCGTCACCACCGGCTACGGCGCCGCGGGCGCGGTCCTGGGCGGTATGGGTGTGCTCGGCCCCACCCGGATGGATTACCCGGGAACAATCGCCTCCGTAGCGGCCGTAGCCCGCTACATCGGCGAAGTCCTCGCCGAACGCTGAGAGTAGAGATCGACCCGGAGCCGGCGAAACCACGGACGCCAGGCCCCGCCGCCCGAGGCCTGGCGCTGATCATGCGAACCCCAACGTAACCACGGACGCCGCCCCGCCGCGCGAGGTCAGGCGCGGACCATACGAACCTCGACCTGACCACGGACGGTGCCCAGCCGCGCGAGGCCTGGCGCTGATCATACGAATCCCAACGTAACCAGGGGGCGCCTGACCGCGCGAGCCTTGGCGCGGACCATGCGAACCCTGACGCAACCGGCGGCGCTGCCGAGTTCAGCGAGGCCCTGAAAGGTTTGGGCCCGTGCCCGCAGGGCGGGGGGGGTGGGGGGCGGCGCCGCCGCGCGGGGGGGGGGGGGGCCGCCCGGGGGGGGGGGGGGTTGGGCCCCCCGGTGGGCCGGGCGGCCCCCACTCGACACGCGGGGCGGCGCCGCTTCGCCTCGACCCCGCACTGCTGGGACGGGCCCAAACCTTTCAGGGCCTCGCTGAACTCGGCAGCGCCGCGTCGCACTCGACGATATCGAGATCGGCGGGCACACCA
>NZ_JARWNW010000163.1 GCF_029868325.1 Nocardia carnea | reverse complement strand
CCGCCGAGATCCGCACCGACGCGACCCGGCAGATCCGGGAGGCGCTACGCCTGGCGCTCCGGGGCTAGCGGCGGTCCGGGGGTTTGGGGGGGGGCTCGGCACCGGCTCAAGCGGCCAGCAACATGGCCAGTACGGCGGTATCGGGATCGCTGATCGGGTCCAGCCCGATCCTGCTGACCAGCGAAGTGACCGTCCCGTCGGCTTCGGCTTCGGCCCAGGCGGCTCGGTGTTCCAGCCCGAGGTGCGGCAGGCCCGGCAGCAGTACGCATCCGGAAGCGGCGCCCGTGCATTCCGGTAGCGAGGGATTGGTTTCCGCCGGGGGATGAAGCATGAACACGGCGGGCGGTGTGTGTTCGCCGAAAAGTCCGGGTTGCACACCTTCCTCGCCCAGTACCGGGCCTTCCGCGATCACCAGCCCGACCGTATCGGGCGCCGGATCGTCGGGTAGATCCTCGCGTACTCCGAAGACCGTCGAGGTGGTGAGCAGGCCGGGCATGGAGGCCACGCGTACCGCGAGCACCAGCAGTTGTGACCATTCCTTGGTCGTGTCCGGCCAGCGGCCGGAGATCACGAAACCGCGCAGTGTTCCGCCGGCGTGGAACGGCGTCACGCCGATTTGACCGTTGCCGCGCATGATGCCTCCCGTACGGATACCGGGGCGGCCTTGCCCATCTGTTATGCGCTTCGAGCATCTCCCAGAAGTCGTCTGGCACACAAGTACCAGAGAGTGCCAGTTCACCTGGAAACACCGAAATGCCCGCGGACCCATAGTCCGCGGGCTCGGTGCGCTTTATCGTTCTCCGGCCCTCGGGCGGGCCGTTCACCGGACGGAGACCGAACCGGCGATACGACGTAGGCGATCAGCCGAAGATGAGGCCCTTCGCCTGGCTGGTGGCCTTGGCGAAACGCTCCTGGACGTCGGCCCAGTTGACCACGTTCCAGAAGGCCTTCACGTAGTCGGCCTTGACGTTCTTGTACTGCAGGTAGAAGGCGTGCTCCCACATATCGACCTGCAGCAGCGGGATGATGCCCAGCGGGACATTGGCCTGCTGGTCGTAGAGCTGGAAGGTCAGCAGCTTCTGGCCGAGCGTGTCGTAGCCGAGCACCGCCCAGCCGGAGCCCTGCAGGCCGTTGGCCGCGGCGGTGAACTGCGCGCGGAACTTGTCGAACGAACCGAACTGGTCGTCGATGGCGGCGGCCAGCTCACCCGTCGGCTTGTCGCCGCCGTTGGGGGAGAGGTTCTTCCACCAGATGGAGTGGTTGACGTGACCGCCCAGGTGGAATGCGAGGTTCTTCTCGTGCAGGAAGATGGCGCCGTGATCGCCGGCTTCGCGCGCGGCTTCGAGCTTCTCCAGCGCGGTGTTCACCCCGGCGACGTAGGTCGCGTGGTGCTTCGAGTGGTGAATCTCGTTGATCTGCCCGGAGATATGCGGCTCCAGGGCGCCGTAGTCGTAATCCAGATCTGGCAGCGTGTACTCAGCCACGATGTCCCTTCCTTGTCGGGTCGAGCGCGTCCTGTACGGGATGCTCCCGACCATTCGTACACCCGATCGGTCCAACTCGCCCCGACACCCCACCATTCCACATCGGACCGAAACCGACCATTTTTGTTCCGGTCCTGTGATACACCCGCCGCTGTCCGCCGGGGCCGACCTGGTCGGATGCGGGTCGGCGACCTGGCCGGCGCGTAAGGCGACGATCGCGGCCGGACCCGGCACGGAGATCACCTATGCCGGCCGCCGCCACCCGCCGCGCTCTCCGAGCGATGGAAGTCGCGGTGCGGCAGATGTTTCTCGGCGGTCTCCGCTCCGGGCCTCGGGGCGACGGCTCACAACGGCGGCGCGATACCCGGATGTGATGCGCGCGGGTCGCCCTTGTCGTGGGCCGCCCACCAGCGCTGCGAACCGGAGAACAGATCCGGTAGCGGGATGGGTTCCCCGTCGTCGCGCTGTGCGGTCACCGAATCGAACCAGACCCGGATATCGAGTTCGCGCGGATCGACCCCTTCTTCCTGGGAGAACTCCAGGACATGCCGGGAGATCCGGGTATCGATGGTGGTATCGAAGCTGAGCAGTTCGCTCCACAGCGTCCAGCTGCTGTCGTCCAGGTCGATGAATTCCCAGCCGTGCAGCCGGCTACCGCCGAAACTGGCCACCGCGGCGTCGAGGCCGGTGAGCTCCAGGGGCAGGATTTGCGGTTCCAGATCATCCCATCGCTGCATCCGCAACGATGCGGCAATCCTTGTGACCCCGTGGAAGATGAGCTGCACCCGTTTCGTGTGGGCGCCCGGGGTGGTGTCGGCGGTGGCGATGCCGGCGGTTTGCTCCGGCAGGCTCAGCACCTCGAGGTCGAGTATCAGTCGTTTGGCCTCGGAATCGACTGTCGATCCCAGGCATCCGGCCTCCGAGAGTGCTTTGTCGAGGCCGGCCTTGTCCAATTCGTCGAGTAACCCCCTGGTCGATGTCATGGCGCCAGATTACCGAGATCAGTACTGGGATCAGGGGATTTTTCATTTTTCCGGTTCCGGTGGAACCGATTCGGCGCCGGCGGCGTCCAACTGATTATCGGGTCGCGACGGGGCGCGGCTCGATGCGGTGGCCGGACGGCCGCTCCGGGATTTTTTGGAGGGGAGTACCGGATCGGCCGTTCGGGTCCACCGTTACCGCAGGTCGAGCCGTCGATCCGGGGAACCTGGGATAATGGTGCGCTGAATGGTAGCTGATCGCGCCGGAACATGGTGCGAATTATGCATATTACTCATCACCGGGCCTTTCCGGACAGGGCCGGGGCGGGATCGGGTCGATGCGTGATCCCGATGCGGCGAATTTTCGGCAGCGCCCGGCGTGTCGGTTCGGTCCGGACCGTCGTGGACCATCGGCCGGTGGTAACCGGGCGTCCCTGCGGACGCTCGCCCCGGACCCGGCGGCGGTACCGGCGGTTGTGGCAGGATCAGTAACGTGACGAGCTTCGGGGTCCCGTCGGTATCGGTCGAGGCCGTACCGGCCGAATTCGATCAGCCGCCCGGGCAGGCGGAGGCGGCTGCCGTCGTCCTGCTCGATGTGCGTGAGGACGACGAGTGGCAGCTCGGCCATGCGCCGGGCGCCGTGCACATCCCACTGTCCGATATCCCGGCGCGTTACGGCGAACTGGATCCCGACGCCGACCTGTATGTCATCTGCCGGCAGGGCGGACGTTCGATCGAGGCGGTCAAGTATCTGGTGAATATCGGATACGAAGCGGTCAACGTGGCCGGCGGCATGGTGGCCTGGCAGCAACTCGGCCGGCCGCTGGCCGGCGAGGGCCCCGGGCCCGCGACGATCTACTGACGAATTGCGAGGTGCGCGGTGAGTACGGTGGTGCAGCCTTGTGCCCGCTGCGGTACACGCTGGGCGGTGCAGGGTACGCCGATGCACTGGTGCCCGCGGTGCCGCGGCGTCCTGCTGTCCCCGGGCCCGATCGACGCCCCGCCGCAGCGCCGTAATTACCGCTGGGTCGCCCGCCGCCCCGGTCGTCTGGACCGTTCCGGCCGGAGCACCGGATCGGGCCCGGTTTCCGCGGGGACACCCCGATACACCGAGATTCCGCGCTGGGGGCTGCAGGACCGGCCGGTAGCCGCCCAGGACCGCGAACAGCCCCGTCCGCTGAGCACGCTCACCCGCTGGGTGTACACCGCGCTGATGGCCACCGCAATGCTGTTCGGTCTCGCCGCCGTGGCCGAACTGGGCCGGTACCTGATTCTGCTGCGCAATCGCACCCGGCTGATCGAACCGCCGCTGCTCTGGTTCTCCGATGCGCTCGTGAACACCGCGGCGCTGTTCGCGTTGATCATGGCGCTCGTTGCCGCGGTGGCCGCGCTGGGCTGGCTGATCGAGGTGCGTCGCGCCGCGTTCGCCGCCACCGGCCGCCGGGACCCGCGCTCACCGCGCATACTGGCGCTGGGCTGCCTGATTCCGGTGGTGAACCTGATCTGGCCCGGCGTTTTCCTCTCGGAAGTCCTCGCCGAACGCGGTGACCCGCGCCCGTTGCGGGCGTTGCGGATCTGGTGGGCGGTCTGGGTTCTCGGCGGTCTGCTCGCGGTGGGGGCCCTGTTCTGGCGCACCGCCGACTCGCTGCAGGCCCAGGCCGACGGCGTGCTGTTCACCGCGCTGACCGATATCGCCGCGGCCGCTGTCGCCGTGCTGACACTGTGGGTCGTGCGCACGGTCGAGGGCCGCGATCTACGCGGCCGGGACCGGCTCGCCCATCGCTGGGTGGTGGCCGTCGACCCCGCCACGCCGTTGATCGAACCGGTGCATCCGGGCGGTGCCGCTACGGTGAGCGGGGCGCCGGACGCCGGATCGGCAGAACCCCGGGACCGTGCCGGCCGAGCAGCACAGGAGGTTGTGGCCCAGTGAGCGAGCGCAGCGACCAGTCGGTCCAGGGCCCGCGTGCGCCGTTCGTGGTCGCGCACCGCGGCGCCTCGGCCGCGCGTCCGGAACATACGCTGGCCGCCTACGAACTGGCGCTGGAAGAGGGCGCCGACGGGCTCGAATGCGATGTGCGGCTCACCCGCGACGGTCATCTGGTCTGCGTGCACGACCGCACGGTGGACCGCACCTCCAGCGGTACCGGATTGGTCAGCGAGCTGACGCTGGCCGAGCTGAAGGAACTGGATTTCGGTGACGGGTCCCCGGCGGGTGTGCTCACGCTGAGCGAACTCATCGGCCTGGTGCTGGATTGGCGCAGCCGGCCGACGAAACTGTTCATCGAGACCAAACACCCGGTCCGATACGGGTCGCTGGTGGAGAACAAGGTGCTGGCCGAACTACAGCGTTTCGGAATCGCCACCCCGGCATCGGCGGCCCATTCGCGGGCGGTGGTGATGTCGTTCGCGGCCACCGCGGTCTGGCGGATCCGGCGGGCGGCGCCGTTGCTGCCGACCGTACTGCTCGGCGAATCCTCCCGCTATCTGGGCGGAAGTGCGGCGACCACCGTGGGTGCCACCGCGGTGGGCCCCTCGGTGAAAACACTGCGCGAACATCCGGAGCTGGTGGACAAGGCTGCCGCGGCCGGCCGGGCGACCTACTGCTGGACGGTCGACGAACCCGACGATATCGCGCTGTGCGCGGATCTCGGGGTGAGCTGGGTGGCGACGAACCATCCGGGCCGGGCGAAGGCTGTTCTCGCCAACCGTTGAAGCGGCTACTCGGCGGGCTCCGAACCGAGTGGCCTGCCGCCGGTGGACCGGTATGCCGTGTAATTTGACCAGCCGTGGGTAAGAGCAAACGCAATAGTCCGAAACCCGGCGGCAACCGGGCCCAGCGTCTGGCCGAGCGGCGGGCAGCGTTGCAGGAGGCCGAAGCTGCCGTCGCCCGTCCTTTCGAAGGACTGGCCGCGGAATGCGATCTGGTCGCGCTGCGCGAGTTCGTCCCGTCGGCGACCGCCGAATTGGCGCTTGCCCCCGGTGTTGCCGCCGAGCGGCCGGTAGTCCTGGCGACCGTGCTGCCGGGTGCGGTGGCGGCGCTGGTACGCGCCGCCGATACACCGACCGGATACATCGGTGTTCAGGTACAGGCCCCGACAGCGGATCCGGCCGCGGATATCGCGGCGTCGATTCTGTGGGCGCAATCCGCCGAACCCGGTGATTCGCTGGCCGTGGCGCATGCCGCGCCGGGCGGGCCCGCGCTTTCCGATGTGATCGTGGCCGATGCGGCGCTGGATCTGGTGGTGCACCAGGATTTCGATTGGTGGGTGCCCGAAGGGGTGCAGCCCGATCCGCAGATCGCCGCCACCATCGAGCAGGCCAAAGAGGCCATCATGCCGTCGGATCGGCTGGATCTGGGGCCCGCGTCGATCGGTGCGCCCTGGTGGGTGGATGCCGGTGAGAAGGCTCATCTGCGCTGGGTCCGGCCGGAGTCGGAAGATGATCTGATGCTGGCGCTGGCCCGGTTGCACGCGGCAGGCGGGCTGCATCTCGGCGAGGGTTCGCGGTTCGCCGGTTCGTTCCGTACGCACGGGCTGCTGGTACCGGTCTTCGATCTCGACCCGGAGCGTCATGTGAGCGAATGGGCTACTCCGGCAACGGAATTCGGAGAGCGTTTGGCCGAGGCGCTGGCGGTCGACGCCCCGCTGACCTCGGAGCAGCGGCGTTCACGGGACGGGCTGCGGTCGCGGCAGGTGACTCTTCGCTGAATAAAACGGAGAAATTTCCGAAAAACCCTTCTTTCCGAAGCTGATCTCCGCTAGGTTTCAGGGGTCGCCGTTTCTGGAACCCCCCGGCGACGAACGTCAGCCGACACACGACCCGGCGCCGACTGACGTGCTGGAGCATCGGCCGCCCGACCTCGGCGCAGTAGGCCGGGACGGCCGATGCTCCCAATTCATCACCCGGGAAACAGTCCACGAGCCCCGTCCGAGCCGCCCGTATTTGCGGCAGTTACCCGGCGGGGTGGACTGTCCAGTTATCAGATATGGCCACCGGCCACCGACGGCGAGCCCGGGGCATAGGTCGGGTCGTCGCTCATCTCGCGGGCGATGAACTCCTCGAGATCGAACAAGTTCGAACCGGCCCGGTCGGCGACAGTCAGCAGTGTGGTCATCTTCGCGACTTCCTCGACCTGCTCCTTGAGGAACCACTGCATGAACTGCTCGCCCAGGTAATCGCCTTCTTCGCGGGCCGTGCTCGCCAGCTGAACAATCTGGTCGGTAACGGTCTTCTCCTGATCGAGTGCGAGCGCGATCGGTTCCCGAGAATTCTCGAAATGCGACTTTGCTGCATCGACGCCGGAAATGTCGACGCTGATATCCCGATCCAGGAAATATTGGACGATCATCATCGCGTGATTGCGTTCTTCGACGGCCTGCGCGTAGAACCGCTTCGCGAGTTGGGGCAGGTCGGCGTTGTCGTACCACACGGCGATGGCGATGTACTGGTGCTCGGCGTTGAACTCGTGCCGAATTTGATCGTGCAGCAATCCGTGGAATTTGCTGCGGGGGCTCTCCGGATGATTGGACATGCCTTGACATTAACGCCGCAAAAGGGCTATGTCATCCAAGTGCAGCCTTATTGAGGCTAGTGTTGCCTTATTCGAATGAGGATAGTGTTGCCTTATTTATTTCTGCCGGCTCCGGCCATTTTCGGCACCGAGCTGTTCGTTTGCGGTGCGACCGCGGGCAGCTCGCGGGCCACGAACTCCTCGACATCGAACAAATTCCCGGCTGAGCGATCGATCACAGCCAGCAGAGTCGACATACCGGCCACATCCTGCTGCTGGCATTCGAGCAGCCAGCTCATGAATTGTTCACCGAGGAAATCCGCCCATTCCCGGGCGACCTTGGCGAGTTCGGTGACCTGATCGGTCAGGGTCTGCTCGCGGGCGAGCAGGAAAGCCACTGCGGCATGAGGTGATTCGAAGGTCTGGCGCACTTCGCCGAGGCCGCCGATGGTGATCTCGAGCTCCCGGTCTATCAGATACTGGACGATCCGCAGCGCATGCCCGCGCTGCTGCTCCGACCGTCCGTAGCAATGCGCGGCCAGCCGTGGTAACCGCTGGATATCGAAATACACCGCCGCGGCCAGATACTGCTGCGATGCGGTGAGCCCGTGCTGCACCTGGGCCCGGAGCAGGGCGATGAACGGCTGAGCCAGGTCGCTGTCGTGCATATACCGATTATCGCGCGTCCATGGCCGGGCCCGGGGGTCGGGCCGCAACGAGTGGTCGCCGCCGGGCCCCGGGGGCGCACAACGTGGGGGGGTACCCCCCGGAGGGGTAGCCCAAGGGCACCCGCTGTGATCTAAAGGAG
>NZ_JARWNW010000162.1 GCF_029868325.1 Nocardia carnea | reverse complement strand
CGGCGGAGCGCAATATGAACGATTCCCGCCGATACGTCGTGATCGGGGGCGGGCTGGCGGGGCTCGCCTCGGCGGTATGGCTGGCCGAAGCCGGTAAGCAGGTGACACTGCTCGAACGCCGCGCCCGCGGTAGCCCCCCCGCTCCCGCCGGGGAAGTGGACCGTTCACCGGCGCAGGTGGTCATCCGCTGGCATCTGCAGCTCGGCAATATCGTCATCCCGAAATCGGTGACCCCCGAGCGGATCGAGCAGAACTTCGATGTTTTCGGCTTCGAACTCTCCGCCGAGCAGATGAACGCCATCACCGGATTGGACAGCGGCACCCGGACCGGTGCGGATCCGGCGACCTTCGCGGTCGGTCTGGAAACCTGAGTCCGCGCGTTCCGCGCACCGCCACCACACCGGCCCCGGCTGGCACCGCCCCGCGTCGTGCCGGGTGGGCCGGCCCGTCGCTGTGGCAGAGTGGTCGGTAACGCATCGTTATTGGCTGTTGGATCGGTATTCGTTGAGCGGGGAAGGGACACACATGCTCGGGGTCAGCCGCGACGGCGACGTCGTCACCATCGAACTACAGCGTGAAGAGCGTCGTAACGCGCTGAACCTGGATCTGGTCGTAGGGCTGCGCGAGGCGCTCCTCCAAGCAGCGCACAACGCCCGCGTCATCGTGATCACCGGCCGGGGGCCGGTGTTCAGCGCGGGCGCGGATCTCGACGGTGTGTACTCCACCGAATTCCTGGACGCCCTGCTGGAGATGCTGCACGAGGTCGAGGCGATGCCGGTACCGGTGATCGCCGCGCTCAACGGGCCCGCGCTCGGCGCCGGTGTGCAGTTGGCGATGGCGGCGGACCTGCGGGTGATGGCGCCGGATTCGTATCTGGCGGTTCCCGCGGCGAAACTGGGTATCTCCGTGGATCGCTGGACCACTCGGCGGCTGGTCTCGCTGCTCGGTGGCGGCCCGGCCCGTACCGTCCTGCTCGGTGCCGAACCCATCTCGGCGGCCGATGCCTACACTTTCGGCTTCGCCAATCGTCTCGGAACGTTGGCGGACGCGCAGACGTGGGCGAAATCGGTGGCCGAACTCGCGCCGCTGTCGCTGCGGCACCTGAAGCTGGAACTCAACGACGACGGCACCCGGGAGCCGTCACCCAAGGAACAGCAGTCCGCCTTGGAGGCAGCATGGAACAGCGAGGACGCCGAGGAGGGCCGGCAGGCCCGCAAGGAGAAGCGCTCCCCGAAATTCGTGGGCCGGTGATGCGACCCCGTATCCTCCCCGCCGCGGTGGCGGGGTTGGCCGGGATGACCGTACTGGGTTGGGTGCTGCGTGCACTGGACGGGTTACCGGCGGCGCTGGGTGCCTCGGTTTCGGCGATCGCACCCACTGCTACGGGGGCGCGCAGCTACCGCAACCGTCAATTCCACAACACCGAGCCCGCCTCGCCGATCGTCGTACCCGACGATCCCGCCGGGCTGCTGTCGATGGCGTCCGCGATGCGGGCGGGGCGGCCGAAGGGGGTCGTGCCGCTGGCCGAGCCGCAATGTCCGGCGGTGGCCGCCGATCTGGCCGTCACCTGGTACGGGCATGCCAGCGCGCTGATCGAGGTCGACGGTTTCCGGGTGCTCACCGATCCGGTGTGGAGTGAGCGGGTTTCGCCGTCGCGACTGGTGGGGCCGAGCCGGATCCACCCGGTGCCGGTGGCGTTGACCGAACTGCCGCCGGTGGACGCGGTGGTCATCTCGCACGACCACTACGACCATCTCGACGCCGATACCGTCACCACCCTGCTGCACACCCAGCGCGCGGTTTTCGTGGTTCCGCTAGGGGTCGGCGCGCATCTGCGGCTCTGGGGTGTGCCGGAAGCACGGATCGTCGAATTGGATTGGGGTGGTTCGCATTCGCTGTCCGCGCGGGACGAGTCGGGGGGCGAGCTGACGATCACCTGCGCCGAGGCCCGCCATTTCTCCGGGCGCGGCCTGGTCCGCAACACCACCCTGTGGGCGGGCTGGGCGCTGGCCGGCCCGGCGCATCGGGTGTACTTCGGCGGCGATACCGGGTTCACCAAGGCATTCGCCGAGACGGGGGCGCAGTGCGGCCCCTTCGACCTGACCCTGCTGCCCATCGGTGCCTACAACCACAGCTGGGCCGATATCCATATGAATCCCGAGGAAGCGGTGCGCGCCCACGCCGATCTGTGCGGTGGCGATCCCGGGCACGGCGTGCTGCTGCCGATCCACTGGGCGACCTACAATCTGCCCCCCCACCCCTCCCCCACCCGGGGCGCGGGGTGGGGGCGGCCGCGGCCGCGGCCGGTACCGACATCGCGGTGCCGGTACCCGGGCAACGGCTCGATATGGGTGATCTCCCGCCAGGGCGTTCCTGGTGGGAGGATATGGAGTGAACACTTCCGCTCGGCGACAGGAAGGAATTCGGCAATGAGCTTGATGGACAACCTGAAGAATCTGGCCGGTAAGGGTCAGGAAGCGGCGGCCAAGAACTCCGACAAGATCAACCAGGCGGTCGACAAGGCCGGGGATTTCCTCGACCAGAGGACCAAGGGCAAGTATTCGGACAAGATCCAGAAGGGTAAGGAAGCCGCCCGCAAGGTGGTTCCGCCCGACCAGCCGGGTGGTCCGGGACAGCCGGGGGAGCCGGGGCCGGGCCCGCGGCCGTGAGCCGCGGCCGGGCGCTGTGAACCCACGTGCACCGGACGTTCGGCGGTGAACCCGGTCAGCCGGATATCGAGGTCCGGCTGAGCAATCTGGACAAGGTGCTCTATCCGGCGACCGGCACCACCAAGGGCGAGGTCATCGAGTACTACGCGGAGATCGCCCCGGCGATGCTGCCGCATATCGCGGGCCGGCCGATCACCCGTAAACGGTGGCCGAACGGTGTTGCCGAATCGTCGTTCTTCGAGAAGAACCTCGGCGCGGGTACGCCGTCGTGGTTACCGCGCCGCGCCCAGGAACACTCCGACCGGACCGCGCATTATCCGGTGATCTCGTCGCAGGCCGGCCTGGTCTGGCTGGGGCAGCAGGCCGCCCTGGAGATCCATGTACCGCAGTGGCGGTTCGACGGCGATGCGCGGGGCCCCGCGACGCGGCTGGTGTTCGATCTCGATCCCGGCCCCGGCGCGGGTCTGCCCGAATGCGCGCGGGTGGCGCTCGGGGTGCGGGATATGGTCGCCGAAATCGGGATGCGGGCGTTTCCGCTGACCAGCGGTAGCAAAGGTATCCACCTGTACGTCCCGCTGGACCGGGCACTGAGTCCCGGCGGGGCGTCCACGGTGGCCAAACAGGTCGCCACGAATCTGGAGAAACTTCTTCCCGACCTGGTCACCGCCACTATGGCGAAGAACGTGCGGGCCGGGAAGGTGTTCCTGGACTGGAGTCAGAACAACCCGTCCAAGACGACCATCGCACCGTATTCGCTGCGCGGACGCGAACAGCCGAACGCCGCCGCACCGCGCCACTGGGCGGAGCTCGAGGATGACCGTGGGCTGCGGCAGCTGCGGTTCGACGAGGTTCTGGAGCGGTACCGGTCCGACGGCGATCTGCTGGCCGGGCTGGATACACCACTGAACGACGCGCTGACGAAATACCGCTCCATGCGTGACCCGGCGCGCACACCGGAGCCGGTACCGCCGCATGCACCCCGGCCCGGCCCCGGTGATCGCTATGTCGTCCACGAACACCATGCCCGGCGGTTGCACTGGGATGTGCGGTTGGAACGCGACGGGGTGCTGGTGTCGTGGGCGGTACCCAAGGGGCCGCCGGAAAGTACCCGGCAGAACCGGCTCGCGGTGCACACCGAGGACCATCCGCTGGAATACCTGGACTTCCACGGCACGATCCCGGCCGGTGAGTACGGGGCGGGGGAGATGTCGGTCTGGGATTCCGGCACCTACCGCGCCGAGAAGTGGCGCGACGACGAGGTGATCGTGGTCTTCCGTGGCGAGCGGCTCAACGGCCGGTACGCCATGATCCGCACCGAGGGCGATCAGTGGCTGATGCACCTCATGAAAGACCAGCCTGCGACCGCGGAACTGCCGCGTGGGCTCACTCCCATGCTGGCCACCAGTGGCGAAGTGGCCGGGCTGCCGGACTCGGAATGGGCGTTCGAACGGAAATGGGACGGATACCGGCTGCTCGTCGAAATCGATGCCGGCGAACTGCGACTGCGCAGCCGGGCCGGGAACGATGTCACCGCACGCTATCCCCAGTTGTCGGTACTGGCCGAGGAACTGGCTGGCCACCAGGTGATACTCGACGGTGAGCTCATCGTCCGCGGACCCGACGGCGCGGTGAATATCGCACTGTTGAAAGCGAATCCGCGTCGCGCCGAATTCCTGGCCTTCGATCTGCTGTTCCTCGACGGCACCTCGCTGCTGCGCAAGCGCTACCGCGATCGGCGCCAGGTGCTGGAAGCGCTGGCGGCGACGACCACCGAACTCCGGGTGCCGCCGCGCTACGAGGGCGACGGCACCGAGGCCCTGCGTCGCAGCGAAGAAGAAGGCGCCGAGGGGGTGATCGCCAAACGGCTGGTTTCGGTGTATCTGCCCGGGACCCGCGGGCATTCGTGGGTGAAGCACCGGAACTGGCGCACCCAGGAGGTGGTAATCGGTGGTATGCGGCGCAGTAAGGCGCGACCGTTCGCCTCGCTGCTGGTCGGGATACCCGGCGAGGACGGCCTGGTGTACGTGGGCCGGGTCGGTACCGGGTTCGACGAGGCGGGGATGGCGGATCTGGCGGCCCGGCTGCGCCGGTCGGAACGTAAGACGCCGCCGTTCACCAACGAGATGTCGGCCGACGAACTCCGGGACGCTATCTGGGTGACGCCGAAGATCAAAGGCACTGTTCGCTATATGGATTGGACGGATGGCGGCCGCTTCTGGCACCCGGCCTGGCTCGGCGAGGTGTGACAGCCGTCGCTGCCGTCGTTCCTCCGCTCGCCGCGAAACCGCTGGGTATCGTTACCTCCGTAGCGAGTTGGAACGAGGAGCACACACCATGGATTTCAAAGGGCTGGCGAACAAAGCGCTCGGTTTGGCGCGCAAGAACGCCGATAAGGTCGACCCGCTGATCGAGAAGGTCGGCGATGCGGTGGACAAGAAGACCGGCGGAAAATACGCGTCGCAGGTCGACAAGGCGCAGGACGCCGCCCGCAAAGCCGTACGTGATCAGCAGAAGTAGGTGGTGAACTCCGCCCCGAGTGAGTTTCGGGTGCGCGTTGCCGGGGGTGGTCCGGCCGGTCTGAGTAAAGGCCGGGCGGCACTCGTGGTCGCCGGATTCGCGGTCGTGATGCTGGTCGCGAATTCCCTTGCCGCGTCGGTTCACAATCCTGTGGCTGCCCTCATCGTCGGCCCAGTGCTGGCGTGCGCGGTGGTCTGGCTCTACATCTGGGCCGGACGCCGTATCGAGCGGCGTCGGGTTGCCGAGTTCCCCCGTCGCGGCGGCGGCCTTCACCTCGTGGTCGGCACGGTGTCCGGAATAGGCCTTGCGGCAGTAGCGATCGGTGTCCTCGCGCTGCTCGGCGTGTATCGAATCAGCGGGTGGGGGTCGGTCTCCGGTGCTCTCGCGGTGGCCGGCGCCATGTGCGCCGTCGCCGTCGCGGAGGAAGTGTTCTTCCGCGGTGTCGTCTTCCGGCTCCTCCGGGATCGCTGGGGGGCTGCGGTCGCGCTCGTCGTGTCCGCCCTGATCTTCGGCCTGGTGCATCTGCTCAATCCCGATGCTTCGGTGTGGGGCGCGATCGCGATCGCCGTCGAGGCGGGTCTGCTGCTCGGTGCCGCTTACCTCGCGACGGGATCGCTCTGGCTGGCGATCGGCCTGCACTTCGGCTGGAACGCCGCGACCATGGGGATCTTCGGCACCGTCGTGTCGGGGAGCGAGGCGCGCGAATCGCTGGTCACTGCGGTCACGACAGGCCCGGATTGGCTGTCCGGAGGAAGTTTCGGCCCGGAAGCGAGCGTTGTCTCGGTCCTGGTCTGCTCGGCGGCGACCGTGCTGCTGCTATACGTCGGACATCGGCGCGGCGTGCTGTCACCCCCGAAGGGCTGAACTACCACGGTGTTACCGGAAGTCGTAGGTGCGTCTGCGGAGGAAGTGGAGCCCGCGGGGGGCAGCGCACAGCGTTCAGCCGACGCGCAGCCGCACCGGCAAACCCAGGCGTTTCCTCCGCGCGCCGCGAACTACGGGGCCCGGGCGCGGGTCGTTCAGGTCAGCAGGTCGAGGGCCAGAGCTCCAGCGCAGACTGCTACGACGACGGCCAGCGCGACCGCATCGTTGCGGCCGGGGCCGGCCGGGCGTGCGGTCAGCCGTCCGGTCCCGCCGCGGGCGGTGATGGCTTCACCGAGTTCGCCGGCGCGGCGCGTCGACACCGCCATGGCGGCGGTGAGGATATCGATCAGTGGGTCGGTGGTGCGGTGCAGTAGATCGGGTTTGGGGCGTAGCCGGCGTGCGGCGCGCAGCACCCGGATCTCCTCCAGCAGGAGTGGTAGCCCGCGCAGGGTGAGTGCCACCACAACGGCGAGTTCGTCGACCGGGACCCGTAGTTTGCGCAGTGGCCGGCCGAGGGTGGCCAGGGCGGGGGCGATCTCGCTCATCGGTGTGGTCCAGGCGATCAGCATGGATGCCGACAGCAGGATGAGCCCGAAGACCACGACCTGTGCGTAGCGCAGCAGCGCGACCCCGCCGACCGGTGCGCTGATCACTGCTCCGAGCGCGATCAGCAGCCAGAACACCCACGGAAGCCGGGGTACGACGCCGAGGGGGAGTCGCGCGAGGGCCCCGACCGCGATCAGGAAGACGATCGTGACGCCGAGGATCGGCCAGCTGGGCAGGAACATCAGCAGCAGGCTGATCAGGAAGACACCGATCATCTTGGTGCCGGCCCAGAGCCGGTGGATCGGGCTGGCGACCGGGACCTGGCGCAGCAGTACCGTGCTCATCGGGCACCTCCGTGGGCGTCGCCGCGTAGCCGCCAGGCCGCGCCCGGGGCACGGTGGTGGACTTGTCCGGGTGGGTGGACCGGTGGGATGGGCGCGGTATCGGCGTCCGGTTCCGGGGCCGGGATATGCGCGGTCTCGGTTTCGGGGATACGTCCGGCCTGCAGGTGGACGGTGCGGTCGCAGATGGCCGCGACATCCTCGACATCATGTGAGATGACGATCAGTGTCAGCCCCGAATCGCGCAGCCGGGCCAGCAGGTCGACGATATCGGCGCGGCCCTCGGGGTCCAGACCGGCCAGTGGCTCGTCGAGCACTACGACCTGTGGATGGCCGGCGACGATGGCGGCCAGCACCACCCGTTTCGCCTGACCGCCGCTGAGTTCTTCGATGGATCGGGTGGTCAGCGAGCGGTCCAGGCCGACGGCGTCGAGGGCCTTGCCGACCGTGCCCGATCCGGTGCCGTCACCGCCCCAGTCGGCGATCTCTTCGCCGACCGTATGGCGTTGCAGTTGCAGCCGGGAATGCTGGAAGGCCAGTTCCACCCGGCCGATCTGTTTGCTGACCGGTTTCCCCGCCAGTTCGCACCGGCCGACGCTGGGGGCGATGAGCCCGGCCATGATCCAGGCCAGAGTCGATTTCCCGGACCCGTTCCCGCCGACCACCAGCAGCGCTTCCCCGCGGCGGACGGTCAGGTCGATCCCGTGCAGGGCCTGCGCTTCCCACGGTGTGCCACGGTTGTAGGTGTGCCGGACGCCATGCAGCTCCAGAATCGGAGCGCCCATGGGCCGGCGCCGCTGCGCACGAGACGGTTTCGGCCAGGCGGGCAGGCGATCGACCATCCGGCCGTCCGCGAGATGAATCACTCGGTCGGCGGCGGCCGCGTCGGCTTCGTGGTGGGTCACCAGCACCACCGCCATCGGATGTCGCTTCGGTAGTTCGGTCAGCAGCGCCACCAGTTCGCGGCGGCCGTCCGGGTCGATCATGGAGGTGGCTTCGTCGGCGATGAGCAGCGCCGGGCGCCGGGCGAGGGCCGCCGCCACGGCGAGCCGCTGCTGCTGACCACCGGACAGGGTCGCGGTTTCCCGGGCGCCCATGCCGTCCAGCCCGACCTCGCGTAGCAGATCGTCGATCCGGACCTCGGCGGCCAGTTCGGTGGGCAGTCCCCAGACGACATCGTCGGCGACCAATACCCCGAGGGTCTGGCTTTCCGGTCGCTGGAGTACCAGGGCGGTGCCACCGAGATGGCCCAGGCCCGCCGATCCGGGCCGGTCCACCGTGCCGCTGCTCGGTGGCAGTCCGGCCAGCAGCCGGGTGAGGGTGGATTTTCCGGAACCGTTGTGCCCGACCACGGCGACGAATTCGCCGACCGCCACGCGCAGGTCGATCCCCGCCAGCGCATCATCGGCTGCGCCCGCATAGCGGTAGCCGGCCCCGCGCAAGGTCACCGGGAGCGGCGCGATGGGGCGGTCGTCGGCGGGTGCGTCGAGCCGGTCGGTGCCGGGGAGCCAGGTGAGCCGGTCCAGGACGGAGCCGAGGACGAACCAGGAGACGAGTGCGGTGACCACGGTGCCGATGGCGACGGTGGCGCCGATATAGATCCACCACCACTGCAGGACGACCTCGGCCACGTTCAGTACACCGCGACCCAGCGGTGCCAGCTGGGCTTGCCGGGAGGTGAGGTCGGCCAGGCCGGTGGCGGTATTGCGGATGTTGTCGAACAGCAGGTCGCGGGTGGCGGAGAAGACCAGCAGGAAACCGATCGAGAACGCACCCCACGCGAGACCCGCGACGACCGAGAGCCCGGTGACCGCGAGGAGACCGCCGCGGCGGCGTTTGACCGTGCCGACGATGCCGCCGATGGTCGCGGTGGCGACCATGGCCATCGCCGCGGTGAGCCCGGCCGCGACGAAGGTGACCAGGGCGGCCGAGACGGAGGCGGTGAACAGGGCGCGGAATCGGTACCGGTGCGCCAGCAGGCCCATGGGGACGGCGGCCACGAGCTGGAGCGCCGCGGCGAACGGGATCACCGAACCGACCGTGACCAGTCCGACGGTCGCGCCGCCCAGGACCGCGCCGGTGGCGAGCTCGATCGGCCGTAGCGCCGCTCGAGGATCGCGGGCGGGCCGGTCGGATGCGCCGGGCCGGGTGGTAGCGGGCTGGTCACTCACGACGTCAAGTCTGCCAGCCGTGCGGCCGCGCGCGAATCGACGGTATTGCAAGCATGCGCATCAACGCATATGTTGTCTGCGTGGGACATGATCATACGCATCGGGTATCACCCGAAAGCGCCTCCGGGAAATACGTCGGCCGCCTGGCGCTGGCCCTGGCCCTCGGCGCCGCATTCATGCTGGTCGAACTGGCGGTCGCGCTGGCCACCGGTTCGCTGGCACTGCTCTCCGACGCCGCGCATATGCTCACCGATGTCGTCGGTATCGCGATGGCGCTCTCGGCCATCCTGCTGGCCCGCAACACCCGGCCCAGCTATACCCGCACCTTCGGCTACTACCGCGCCGAGGTGATCGCCGCGCTGGCCAATGCCGTTCTACTCTTCGGGGTGGCCGGTTATGTCCTGGTGGAGGCGGTGCGCCGGTTCGGCGAACCCCCGGAGGTCCCGGGTGTGCCGGTGCTCATCGCGGGCGTGATCGGCCTCGCCGCCAATATCGTGTCCTTCTTGTTGCTGCGGCGCGGCGCGGCGGAGAGCCTCAACGTGCGCGGCGCCTACCTCGAGGTTCTCGCCGATATGGTCGGTTCGATCGGGGTGCTGGTCTCGGCGGCGATAACCCTCACCACCGGCTGGTACTACGCCGATATGGTCGTCGGTGTGGCGATCGGTGTGTGGGTGCTGCCCCGCACCTATCTGCTGGCGCGCCGCTCGCTGCGGATCCTGTTCCAGCACAGCCCGGAAGAACTCGACGTCGAGGCCGTGGCGGCCGAACTGGCCGCGGTACCCGGGGTCTGCGATGTCCACGATCTGCACGTGTGGACCCTGACCTCCGGAATGGAGGTCGCCTCGGCGCATATCACCACGTCCGGACCGGATATGCGCGACGAAATACTGCGCGCCGCGCAACACCTGCTCGCCGAGCGTTTCCATATCGAGCACGCCACCCTGCAGATCGAGACCACCGATACCGCCCGCCGCTGCACGGAGCTGTCCTGGTAGCCGCCGCCAGGTCGATAGAGATATTCGGCCATAATGGCGGTATGGTGCAGCGTCCATCGGTCCGGGACTGGGATTTTCCGCGCGGGGTCGCCAGTGTCGCGCTGATGGTGGGATACGGCGCCGAACACGGGGTGGCGCCCGCGGCGCTACTGCGCGGCACCGATCTCACCGAGGCCCGCCTGCGCGACCCCGACGCCCAGATCGATGCGCATACCGAACTCGCGGTGGTCCGGAATCTGGTGCGCCAACTCGACCGCCCCGGTATGGGAATCGAGGTGGGCCGCCGCTACCGCATCACCACCTTCGGTATCTTCGGCTTCGCCTGCGTCAGCAGCCCCACACTGGCCGAAGCGATCGATTTCGCCCTGCGCTATATGGAACTGAGCTTCGCCTTCTGTCTGCCGGTGACACAGTGGGAGGACGGCGAATTCGTCGGCCGGATCCTCGACGACTCCGTTCCGGCCGATCTCCGGCAGTTCCTGGTGGAACGCGATGTGACCGCCATGCATCAGGTGATGAGCGATCTGCTGGGCCGCCACCTTGCGCTGGTCCGCGCCGAATTCCGGTTCCCCGAACCGTCCTACGCCGACCGGATCGCCGCGGTCACCGTGGCCCCGCCGCGGTTCGGCCGCCCGGAAAACCTGGTCGCCCTGGATCCAGCGATCCTGGACCAGCCCCTCCCGCAGGCCAACGAACACACCCTGGCCATCTGCCTGGCGCAATGCCGCGATCTGGTGCATCGGCGCCGCGCCCGCACCGGGATCGCCGCCGAGGTCCGGGCCCGGCTGGTGCCCCGCGGCGGGCTGGACGGTTTCACCGCGCCGCCCGGTATCGACGCCGTCGCCGCCGGCCTGAACATGAGCACCCGCACGCTACGCCGGCATCTCGATGCCGCCGGTACCAGTTACCGCGCACTACTGGACGAGGTGCGCCAGGCGCTGGCCGAGGAAATGCTCACCACCACCCCGCTGTCGGTGAGCGATGTGGCGATCCGGCTCGGCTACGCCGAGGCCTCCACATTCATTTACGCCTTCAAACGCTGGACCGGCGCGACCCCCGCCGCCTACCGCCGGGCCCGCGCCGGACGGTACTGAAGGGTCAGTACGGGCTCGCGATCCAGCCACCCATCGGGACACTGCGGAAATGGGTGATCAGCCGATGGTCGTCGTCGATCACGTGCAGGGCGACCGACGGATCCGGCCCGTAGTCCATCACCCGCTCGGGCGGCGCGAGCTCCCATTCGCCGCCCAGCACCGAGGCCGTGCTCGGGCCGATGAGCAGCGGTCTGCCCGCGAAAGTGCTCACCCCGGCGGTATGCGCGTGCCCGGCCAGGGTCCCGATGATGCGCCGGTCTCCGGTGATCACCGCGGCCAGCCGTTGCGGATCGTCCAATGCGATCGTGTCCACGATCGGACTGTGCAGGAAAACCGGCGGATGGTGCAGGGCCAGCAGCACGGCCGCGTCGGGCGGGGTCGCGGCGAGGGTGTCGTCCAGCCAGTCGTAGGTCTCGTCGGCCAGCCGGCCCCCCGACTGCCCGGGCACGCTGGAGTCCAGCAGAATCAAGGTCAGCTCGCCGACCCGGTGCACCTGGTTCACCGGATCGTCCGACGGCGGACCGGACAGCAGCACCTCCCGGAACGCTGCCCGCTCGTCGTGGTTCCCGGGAATCGCGAGCACCGGCAGATCGGCCTGTAGCGACATCCGGGCCTCGGCATACTGCTCGGGTTTGCCGGAATCGGTGATATCGCCGGTCACCACGATCACATCCGGCCGCCGCCGCAGATCCGCCAGATAGGCCATCACCCGTTGCGCGCGCTCGGTGTTACGGGTCCCGAGATCGAAATGTGTATCGCTGACCTGAGCCACCAGGATCATCGGTGCTCCTGTGTTTATTGGCGCGCCTTCGGCGCGCGGGGTTTCGGCCCCTTTGGTCCTTGCTTTCAGCCTTCGAGACTCGCGGCTTCGCCGCCTCGCTTGGAAGACTGAAAGCAAGGACGGCCGAAACCCTCCCAGGGCCTCGCTGAACTCGGCACCACGGTGGTTCCGTGGGCAGATGTCACGCCAACCAGCTTAGGACAGTCGGCTGGGGGCAACGCCCGGGATATGAGGCACGCCACTACCTGTCCCCGTGGGCATGGTCCCGGACGGAACGGGCCGTCGAACCGCCGGTGTCAGCCGGGCGCTGCCCATCGGTCCGGGTTGGGCGGTGTCGGCGCAGCGCATGCTCCCGCATGTCCCTGGCGCTGTTCTCGAACCCGGGGAGCCGGCTGTGGGGGAATCGGGCACGGTGCCGTCGAGACCATCGTGCGCCGTGCGGGTGGGCGCCCCGTCGGAGCACCGCCGGTCCGTGGGGCCGGCTATCCACGGGCGCAATCGCGGTGGCCGATCATCGGATCTGTCGGTCGGGGAGAGCGGCCGGTGGGTGGGGGAGCGGGGCCCAGAAATCCTCGTCGGGGGGTGCTTCCAGGTCGAGCCGGCCGTCGGGACGCCAGTCCGCGCCGAGGCGTAGCCGCCACGAGTGCAGGTGGGTGCGGGGGTAGGTGCCGGTGCGGTCGAACAGGGGGTCACCGGTGATGGGGTAGCCGATCCAGGCCAGGTGCACGCGGAGCTGATGGCGGCGGCCGGAGATCGGATGCAGGGCCACCACGGTGTGCTCGTTGTGCCGGGCCACGACGGTGAACTCGGTGCGGGAAGGGTAGTTCTTCGCATTCAGCAGGTCTGCGTCGGCGACGAACCAGCGGTCGCCGGTGCGCTGGATGGTTTCGCGGGGCGCGGCCACCCGGACCCGGTTCTTCCGGCCGACGCTGAGCGGCAGATCGACCACCCCGCGGTCGGGCAGCGGCTCCGGTCCGGCGGCGACGACGGCCAGATAGGTCTTCTCGGCGGTCTGCTTGTTGAACTGGCGGGTCAGCTGCCCGTGCGCCGGAAGCTGCCGGGCCAGCAACACCAGACCGGAGGTGACCTTGTCGATCCGGTGCACCGGATACAACTTCTCGCCCGTCGCCTCGGCGGCGGCGGCGATATCGGTATCGTGCCGCTCCCCGGTGACCGAGATCCCGGCGGGTTTGTTCAGCGCCAGAATCGCCTCGTCCTCGGCGAGCAGGCAGCGGGCGCGCAGCTCGGGCCAGTCGATATCCACCGGACGAGCGTAAGAGCCGGGTCCTCAGCCGGGATCGGCAGGACCGGGATCAGCCATATGCGGGGCCGGCACCGAGCGTGCGCCGCAGCAGGCCGAACGGTGCGTAGGAAGATGAGTGGGGCCGGGGTACGGCGGACAGCGGAAGGTTGCCGGACAACAGCAGTGGGCACCGGGCGCCGTCTGCGCTGCCGTCCCCGCTGTGCGAAGGTCGGGCGCACAGGCGCACTACGGATACGGCAGCCCGGAGTGCTGCGCCCAGTGTGATCACGAAACTCCCGGAATCCCGGATGGGCCGACAACTTCGCAATCTTGCAGGCAGAATGAGGCGTGCCGCCGCCTGCGCCCAGGTCGTGCGAAGGCGGCCGAGGGAGCCACTCGGCAGTTGCCGGGGCTCGGTTCCGCCTGTTGTCCGGCCGCGCGACGAGAGCTGGGCCGGTGTTCGTGGGGCGGATCGACTGTACGGCCGTGAGTCATCGCTAGCGCAGTACGGCGACTTGGGACGTGATCGTTGTCCCGGTCGCGCTGGACCGAAATCGCCCCGTCGAGCGGTTCGTGGACTGGGCGCAAAGAGTTTGCCGGACCGACCCTCCTCGGGAGCAATGGTGGCCTCTTCGACTCCGCTGAACGCCGGTCGCGCCCTGGCCGGTGATCACACGATGACCGGTGGACGCACCCTGATGCTGGTCCTGGCGACCGTAGGGTTCGCGCTCAACTTCTGGGCGTGGGCCCTGCTCAGCCCGCTGGCGCCGCGGTTACGGGAGGAACTGGGACTCAATTCGTTCCAGGAGTCGCTGGTGGTGGCGGTCCCGGTGATCGTGGGATCGCTGGGGCGGATACCCGTCGGGGCGCTGGCCGATCGCTACGGCGGACGGCTGATGTTCCCGGTGGTTTCGCTGATCACCGTGGTACCGGTGCTGTTCCTGGGCTTGGTCGGCCATTCGGCGCTGGCAGCGTTGCTGATCGGTGGGTTCTTCCTCGGCATCGGCGGCACGGTGTTCGCGGTCGGGGTGCCGTTCGTGAGCCGCTGGTTCCCGCCGGAGAAGCAGGGACTGGCGATCGGCGTGTACGGGATGGGGATGGGCGGAACCGCCATCAGCGCCCTCACGACCGTGCAACTGGTGGATATGGGCGATACCGCGACCCCGTTCCTGCTGTGCGCCGCGGCCCTGGCGGTGTACGGGATCGTCGCCTGGTTCCTGCTGCGCGACGCCCCCGGCCGGACCGCGCCCACCGAATCGATGACCAGTCGGCTGAAGCAGACCATGCGCCTGCCCGCCACCTGGGAGGCCTCGGCGTTGTACGCCGTCGCGTTCGGCGGTTTCGTGGCGTTCTCGGTGTACCTGCCGTCGTATCTGCGCACCGCCTACGACCTTTCCCAGGCGGACGCGGCCAACAGGATGGCCGGGTTCGTACTGCTGGCGGTGATCATGCGGCCGGTCGGCGGCTGGCTGGTCGACCGGTTCCACGGACCGGTGGTACTCGCCACCACCCTCGGTTTCGTGGTCGCCGCCGCGGCCGTACAGGCCGCCACCCCGGACCTGATGCCGGTCGGCACCATCGCGTTCCTCGTGCTGGCCGCGGCACTCGGGGCGGGTAGCGGTGCGACCTTCGGGCTGGTCGCGCAGATAGCGCCGCCCGGAAAGGTCGGGTCCATCACCGGGTTCGTGGGCGCCGCGGGCGGTCTGGGCGGTTTCGTCCCGCCGCTGGTGATGGGCGCCATCTACGAATCGACCGCCGATTACGGCCCGGGGTTGCTCGCGCTGGCCGCGGTCGCGCTGGCCGCGCTCGTATTCACCCTCACTGTCGTACGCCGTGAAGTCGCCCGGCAACGCAGCTGAGGTGTCCCGATCGACGAGGCAGAAGGAGGGTCGTATGACCGGTGGGCGACGCGGTTCCGGCGAGACGCGGCTCGACGGCGAACTCACCGACGCGCTGGTGGGCACCCGGCGGTTCTTCACCCGCGCCGAGGTCTCACCGGACCGGCGGTCGATGTACGAAACCGGCGGGCGGCAGGCCGACGAGTTCTACCGGGACCGCTGGAGTCACGACAAGGTGGTGCGGTCCACGCACGGGGTGAACTGCACGGGGTCGTGTTCGTGGAAGATCTACGTCAAGGACGGGATCATCACCTGGGAAACGCAGCAGACCGACTATCCGTCGGTGGGCCCGGACAAACCCGAATACGAACCGCGCGGTTGCCCGCGTGGCGCCGCGTTCTCCTGGTACACCTATTCGCCGACCCGCGTGCGGTATCCGTATATCCGCGGTGTCCTGCTGGAGATGTACCGGGCGGCGAAGAACGCTATCGGTGATCCGGTCCGCGCCTGGGCGTCCATCGTGGAGGATCCGGAATCGGCCCGTCGCTACAAGGCCGCGCGCGGTAAGGGCGGTCTGGTCCGGGCGACCTGGGACGAGGCGACCGAGATGATCGCCGCCGCGCATATCCACACCATCGAACAGTACGGTCCGGACCGGATCGCCGGCTTCTCCCCGATCCCGGCCATGTCGATGGTTTCGCATGCCTCGGGGGCCCGGTTCGTATCGCTGATCGGCGGGGCGATGCTGTCGTTCTACGACTGGTACGCCGATCTGCCGGTCGCGTCGCCGCAGATGTTCGGCGACCAGACCGATGTGCCGGAGTCGGGGGACTGGTGGGATGCCGGCTATCTGATCATGTGGGGCTCGAATCTGCCGGTTACTCGCACGCCGGACGCGCACTGGATGGCCGAGGCCCGGTACCGGGGGCAGAAGGTCGTCGCGGTATCGCCGGATTATGCGGACAACGTGAAATTCGCCGACGAATGGCTGGCCCCGCACCCCGGCACCGACGGCGCCCTCGCGATGGCGATGGGGCATGTGGTGCTGCGGGAATTCTTCGTCGAACGGGAGGTGCCCTACTTCGCCAGTTATATCCGGCAGTTCACCGACCTGCCGTTCCTGGTGCGGCTGGAGGAGAGCGACAGCGGCTACCTACCGGGAAAGTTCCTGACCGCCGCCGATCTGGACGAATACCTCGGAACCGAGAACCCGGCATTCAAGACCGTGGTGCTCGACACCGAGGGCAAGCCGGTGGTGCCGAACGGTTCGCTGGGGTATCGCTTCGGTGAAACCGGCGCCGGCCGCTGGAATCTCGACCTCGAAGGGGTCCGGCCGCAGCTCACCCTGCTGGGGGACAATGCGGTCACCGTATTGATGCCGCGTTTCGACACCACCGGCGGTGAAGGCGCGACCGTACAGCGTGGCGTCCCGGTACGCCGGGTGAACGGGCACCTGGTCACCACGGTTTTCGATCTGCTGCTGGCACAATACGGGGTGCACCGTGCAGGTCTGCCGGGGCTGTGGCCGGTCGACTACGACGACCCCGCCCAGCCCTATACCCCGGCCTGGCAGGAATCGATCACCGGGGTTCCGGCTGCCGCGGTGCTGCGGATCGCGCGCGAATTCGCCGCCAACGCCGAGGAGAGCCACGGCCGTTCGATGATCGTGATGGGTGCCGGCACCAATCACTGGTTCCATTCCGACACCATCTACCGGGCGTTCCTCACCCTGACCACGATCACCGGCTGCCAGGGGGTCAACGGCGGCGGGTGGGCGCACTATGTGGGTCAGGAGAAATGCCGGCCGGTGACCGGGTGGACCCAGCTGGCGTCGGCGCTGGACTGGTCGCGTCCGCCGCGGCAGATGATCCAGACCGCCTACTGGTACCTGCATTCCGATCAATTCCGCTACGACTGGTTCGGCGCCGGCACCCTCTCGGCCGCGCACGGTGGCGGTCGCCTGGCCGATATGACCACCGCCGATGTGATCGCGCAGGCGGCGCGGCTCGGCTGGATGCCGTCCTATCCGACCTTCGACCGCAATCCGCTGGACCTGGTCGACGCGGCCGCGGCCGACGGCGGATCACTGGCCGGGTACGTGGTCTCCGAACTGCGGGCCGGCCGGATGCGGTTCGCCTGCGAGGATCCGGACGCGCCGGAGAACTTCCCGCGTGTACTCAGCGTGTGGCGGGCGAATCTGCTCGGCTCGTCGGCCAAGGGCAACGAATACTTCCTGGAACATCTGCTCGGCACCGAATCGTCGCTGCGCGCCTCGCCCACCCCGGCCGGTGCCCGGCCCCGCGATGTGGTGTGGCGGCCGGAGGCCCCGCGCGGCAAACTCGATCTGCTGCTCACCCTGGATTTCCGGATGACCAGCACGACCCTGTTCTCCGATATCGTGTTGCCCGCCGCCACCTGGTACGAAAAGCACGACCTCAACACCACCGATATGCACCCGTTCGTGCATTCGTTCAACCCGGCCATCGCGGCGCCCTGGCAGACCCGCAGCGACTGGGACGCCTTCCAGGCGATCGCCGAGAAATTCAGCGAGCTCGCGGGGCCGCGGCTGGGGGTGCGCAAGGATGTGGTCGCGGTACCGCTGCTGCACGACACCCCGGACGAACTCGCCACACCGCACGGCCGGGTCGCGGATTGGAAGTACGGCGAAACCGAACCGGTCCCCGGCGTCACCATGCCGAAACTCGTTGTGGTCGAACGTGATTACGGCGCTGTGGGCGCCAAGATGCGGGCCCTGGGGCCACTCGCGGAAAAACTCGGCGCCACCACCAAGGGGGTCACCTTCGACCTCGCCCCCGAGGTCGACTATCTACGGCACAAGAACGGCCTGATCCGCGGCGGCCCCGCCGACGGCAGACCGTCACTACAGCGCGGAATCCAGGCCGCCGAGGCGATTCTGGCGCTGTCGGGCACCACCAACGGCCGCCTCGCCACCGAAGGTTTCCGCTCGCTGGAGCAGCGCACCGGCATGCCGCTGGCCGATCTGGCCGCCGAACACGAGGGCAAACGCATCACCTTCGCCGATACCCAGGCCGCGCCGGTCCCGGTGATCACGTCACCGGAATGGTCGGGATCGGAGTCGGGTGGTCGCCGGTACTCCCCGTTCACCATCAATGTCGAACGCCGCAAACCGTGGCATACGCTCACCGGCCGCCAGCATTTCTATCTCGACCACGACTGGATGGCCGAACTGGGCGAGGGGCTGCCCGTTTACCGTCCGCCGCTGAATATGGCGGCGCTGTTCGGTGAACCGGGTATCGGCTCGGTGGGCGAACTCGGCGTCACCGTCCGCTACCTCACCCCGCACAGCAAATGGTCCATCCACTCCGAATACCAGGACAACCTGTTCATGCTGAGCCTGTCCCGGGGCGGCCCGACGATCTGGATGTCACCGCAGGACGCGGCGAAGATCGAGATCGCGGACAACGAATGGGTGGAGGCAGTCAACCGCAACGGTGTGGTCGTGGCGCGGGCCGTGGTCTCGCATCGGATGCCGGCCGGCACGGTGTACATGTATCACGCGCAGGACCGGCTGATCGACGTCCCGATCAGCGAAACCTCCGGGCAGCGCGGGGGTATCCACAATTCGCTCACCCGGCTGTTGATAAAACCCAGCCACCTCATCGGTGGCTACGCCCAGCTCAGCTTCGCGTTCAACTATCTCGGTCCCACCGGAAATCAACGCGACGAGGTGACGGTGATCCGTCGTCGCGGTCAGGAGGTGAGCTACTGATGCGGGTCATGGCGCAGATGGCGATGGTGATGAATCTCGACAAATGTATCGGCTGCCATACCTGTTCGGTGACCTGCAAACAGGCATGGACCAACCGGTCCGGGGTCGAATACGTCTGGTTCAACAATGTGGAAACCCGGCCCGGCCAAGGATATCCGCGCACCTATGAGGATCAGGAGAAATGGCGGGGCGGCTGGGAGCTCAACCGGCGCGGCAACCTGAAACTCAAAGGCGGCGGCCGGTGGAAGAAATTGTTCACCATCTTCAGCAACCCGATCCTGCCCGAACTCGGCGACTACTACGAACCCTGGACCTACGACTACGAGAACCTCACCACCGCCCCCGCCCAGCGGCACACCCCGGTGGCCCGGCCGAAATCGCTGATCACCGGTAAGGATACAAAAATCGAATGGTCGGCGAACTGGGACGACGACCTCGGCGGCGCCACCGAATACGGCGACCGCGACCCGCTGCTGGGCAAACTCGCCGAAAAGGTCCGGTTCGAATTCGAGCAGACCTTCATGTTCTACCTGCCCCGGATCTGCGAACACTGCCTCAACCCGTCGTGCGCGGCATCGTGCCCCTCCGGCGCCATCTACAAACGCAGCGAGGACGGGATCGTCCTGGTCGATCAGGACCGCTGCCGCGGGTGGCGGATGTGTGTTTCCGGTTGCCCCTACAAGAAGGTGTACTTCAATCACCGCACCGGAAAAGCGGAGAAATGCACCTTCTGCTTCCCGCGGGTCGAGGTGGGGCTGCCCACTGTCTGCGCAGAGACCTGCGTGGGCCGGTTGCGCTATATCGGCCTGGTGCTCTACGACGCGGACAAGGTGCTCGAAGCCGCCGCCACACCCGACGAACAGGGGCTCTACCAGGCGCAACGTGAGGTATTCCTGGACCCGGCCGATCCGGAGGTCCGGCGGGAAGCCGAACGCGCCGGGATACCCTACGACTGGGTGGAAGCCGCGGACAGATCACCGATATACGCGCTCATCAACACCTACCAGGTCGCGCTGCCGCTGCATCCGGAATACCGCACCATGCCGATGGTCTGGTATATCCCGCCACTGTCACCGGTGGTCGATATCGTCCGCGACACCGGCCACGACGCGGAGGATTACGACAACCTCTTCGCCGCCATCGAGGCGCTGCGCATCCCGGTCGACTATCTCGCCCAATTGTTCACCGCCGGCGATCCCGCCCCGGTCACCGATGTCCTGCGCCGGCTCGCCGCCATGCGCAGCTATATGCGCGATATCAATTTCGGCCGCGAACCCCGGGAGCGGATAGCCGAGGCGGTCGGGATGACCGGTGAACAGGTCTACGATATGTTCCGCCTGCTCGCGCTGGCCAAATACGATGAGCGCTACGTTATTCCGCCCGCGCACGCCGAACAGGCGCACGGTCTGGAAGAACTCGCCACCGAATGCAGCCTCGATTACGAAGGCGGCCCGGGAATGACCGCATCCGGGCCGTTCGGGGAAAGTTCCGGCGGTCCGGCACCGATCGCCGTCGAGAACTTCCATATGCTGCGCAACCGGCAGACCGCCGACGCGCCCACCACGGTGCGCGGGCAGGGCCGGGTGAACCTGCTCAACTGGGACGGGAAAGCCCCCGACGGCCTGTTCCCGCCCACCGATGACAACCCGTCCGGATCGGAGCGGCCGTGAAGAAGACCGGGAAAACCGACCCCGCCCTCCGATCAGCCGCCTGGCAGGCACAATCCCTGCTGGTCGGTTACCCCGATGAAGCATTGCACCGCAACCTGCACCTGCTCGGCGCGGTCGCCGCGACCCTGCCGGCGCCGGTCGGCGATCCGCTCGCCCGCTTTCTCGCCCATGTGCAGCGCAGCTCCCTGTTCGAGCTGGCCGCAGACTATGTCGCCACCTTCGACCACCGCAAACGCTTCAGCCCCTACCTCACCTACTTCGCCTACGGCGACACCCGCAAACGCGGGGTGGCGCTGCTGCGTTTCAAACAGGCCTACCAGGCCGCCGGGCTCCGGTTGAGCGACGAAGAACTACCCGACCATTTGTCCGTGGTCCTGGAATTCGCGGCCTCCGGGCACGCCGAAACCGGTTTGCGGTTGCTCACCGAACATCGCGCGGGCCTGGAACTGATGCGCCGCGGTCTTCACGAAACCGGCTCGCCGTGGGGCGATGTGCTCGATTCGGTGCTCGCGACCCTTCCCGCCCTCGCCGGCCGCGAAGAAGCCGCCATCGCGCGCCTCATCGCCGAAGGCCCCCCGGAAGAAGCCGTCGGACTGGCCCCCTTCACCCCACCCCAGTACCTCCCTGACCCCGTCATCCCACAAAGGCGCCGGACCGATGTCACTCACCAACTCGGATAGCTACCCCGGGCGCCCTCGAGCCGCGGAGCGGCTCCAAGATTTCCGACTCCACGCCGCCGCCGGTGGCGACGCCGAACTCACGGAGGTGCGTTGATGTTCCACGCCGCGGCGGGCGAGCAGCTCACCACGATCGACATCCTCTTGTGGGTAGCCCTGCCCTACGCCTCCATCGCCATCTTCTTGGTCGGCCACTACTGGCGTTACCGCTACGACAAGTTCGGCTGGACCACCCGTTCTTCCCAGCTGTACGAGAACCGCCTGCTTCGCCTGGGCAGCCCGCTGTTCCATTTCGGGATCCTGCTGGTGATCCTCGGCCATATCGTCGGCCTGCTCATCCCCGAAGGCTGGACCGAAGCCGTCGGTATCAGCGAACCCGTCTACCACGCGCTGTCCGTCGGCCTGGGCGTCCTCGCCGGCGCCGCGACCATGATCGGCGCCGCCATCCTCATCTACCGCCGGCGCACCACGGGCCCGGTGTTCTCCGCGACCACCCGCAACGACAAGATCATGTACGTCCTGCTCATCGGCACCCTCGTCCTCGGCTTCGGCACCACGGTGATCAGCAACGCCATCGGTCGACCCCATGACTACCGCCACACCGTCTCCCCCTGGTTCCGCTCCATCCTCTCCTTCCGCCCCGACACCGACCTGATCCTCGCCGCCCCCCTCGGCTTCCAACTCCACGTGTTAGCCGCCTGGGTTTTGTTCGCCTTCTGGCCGTTCACCCGCCTCGTACACGTCTTCTCCATGCCTATCGGCTATCTGACCAGGCCGTATATCGTCTACCGGAGTCGCGATGTGGAATTGGGGTCGCGACGCGAGCGGCGAGGGTGGGAGCGAATTCAGTAGGACTGAGTCGAGGAGATCCTCGCCGACGCCGTCTGCGACGTGCTGCCGGATATTGATTGGCGTGCCGACTATCGCTCGGCGAAGCTGCAAGCGTGACCAGGCCAGTGAAAGTGGTGCGAGTACCCGGCCGTGCGAGGGCAGTCGAGCTGAGCCTGCTCTCCTGGGTGTTGTTCGCGAGTTCCGGTCCGCTGGCCGCGGCGGTGATGGTAGAGGGCTGGTCACCGGCGGCGGTGACTTCGGTGCGCATCGGGTCGGCCGCCGTGTTACTGGTTCTGGTGGTCGCATTGTGGCGGCCACGGGCACTTCGGTTCGGTCGCGGCGATATCTGGCTTCTGCTCGGCTATGGGGCGCTCGGCGTCGCAGGAGTGCAGTTGTTGTTCTTCGTGGCTGTTGCCCGAGTTCCGGTAGGCGTGGCGATGGTGCTGGTCAACCTGGCACCTGCCCTGGTCGCACTGTGGATACGGGTCGTGCGCGGAACACAGTTGCCCGGGCCGGTGTGGGCGGGAATCGGACTGGCGCTGGCGGGTTTGGTCCTGATCGCACAGGTTTGGCATGGTGCCCGGCTGGATCCTGTCGGTATCGCGGCGGGCCTGGGCGCGGCGGCCTGCTCGGCCGGGTTCTTCCTGCTCGGCGAGCACGGCGCGCGCCGGCACGATCCGTTCGGAATGACCGCGGTCGGGTTGGTGATCGGCGCTGTGGTGATGGTCGCCGTCGTGCCGCCGTGGACGTTGCCTTTCGATCGTCTGACGCTGTCTGCTGAGCTGGGTGGTCTGGACTTTCCCGCCTGGGGGGTGCTGCTGGTCCTGGCCGTGGCAGGCACCGTGCTGCCGTACCTGGCCGGGTTGCGGGCATTACGAGATCTGCCCGCGCCCCTCGCCGGTGTGCTGGCCATGGTGGAACCACTCGTCGCGACTGTGCTGGCCTGGCTGTTGCTCGGGCAAGCGCTGCGGCCGGCGCAAATGGCCGGTGCGGCGATATTGCTCGTCGGCGCGGTAGTGGTGCAACGTGCGATGCCGTAGAACGCCTCTCGGTTCGCGGAGGCCGGCACCGAACCGCGGCTTCTTCCGCCGGTCTTGATCTACCCGGTCGCCGATATCTGCTCGACCAGGATGTCGGCATGCCCCGCATGCCGGGCGAGTTCCTCGATCATGTGTGCACAGATCCAGGAGAACGTCACTGCGCCACGTCGGTAGTGAACGAAAACATCGTCGTCCGCCGCAGTTCGCGCAATCTCCCGGGACCGATCGGCCGCAGCCCGGTATTCGGCGATCACCTGGGCAGGGGTTTGTTCGGCCGGGACTCGAGGCTACGCGCAGCGGTAACAATTCCGAGATGCCGTTCCAGTGGGCTGGACAGCTCCCGCGAACACATGGTGATCGGCGACGCCGAATGAGTCATGTGTGGGCGGAAATGGCGCCTACCTGAGCCCGTACCTCGGTGGGCCTGGCCCCGACGTCATATCTATGGGTACTTGTATGCGTTAAAATGACTCTTAATGGGGTTTAGGTGCAATAAAAGGAGGGGTGATGGCTCGCAGACCGATCTCGTTACGCCCTGCTTCCGCTGATGCGCTCGCGGTTCTCGGGACGCAGATCCGCACTGCGAGGCATGAGCGCAACTGGACGGCCGCTGAACTGGCCGATCGGACCGGTATCTCGGTGCGTACCGTTCTCGATATCGAATCAGGTAAACCTGGCGTAGCCATCGGAAACGTGTTCAACGCCGCTACGACCGCCGGTGTCGCACTGTTCGGGGTGGAGGACCGCGAGGAGTTGGCGCGGATCAGGCGACGAGGTGAGGAGCGACTCGCCCTGCTTCCGCGGCGGGTTCGCCACCGGACCGGGGGGCAAGGTAGCGATGACTTCGACTTCTGACCGGGTGTTCGTATGGACCTGGCTGCCCGGCGAGACGGAACCAGTGGTCGCAGGCGTTCTTCAGCGGTTCGGTGGCCATCTCCGGTTCGCTTACGGCCGCTCGTATTTGGCGCGCGACGATGCCATAAGCCTCTACGGTCCCGAATTGCCGCTTCGTGAGGGATGGACGGAGCCGCAGGGGCTGATGGCGATGCCGTCGGCGCTGCGAGACGCCGCGCCGGACGCGTGGGGTCGTCGGGTCATCTACGCCCGCATCACGGGCAGGTCCGGGGTGGACGCCGACACCGATGAACTCTCGGCCGAGGCATATCTCATGGAGTCGGGTTCGAATCGGTTCGGTGCGGTGGACTTCCAGCCGGACCCGCAGCGATATGTTCCCCGCATCGATACTGAGCCGTTGGACGAACTCCACCGGGCGGCGCTGACGATCCAGGAAGGTAAGCATCTCGACGACGTTCTGGCCGAGGCTTTGGTGCACGGCACCAGCATCGGTGGTGCTCGCCCGAAGGTGTTGCTCCATGACGGGGGTGATGGCGAGTACATTGCGAAACTGTCGGTGTCGGACGACCCTTATCCGGTTGTCAATGCCGAAGCCGTGGGTTTGGAACTGGCGAGACGGTGCGGCCTCGTGGTCCCGGCGACGACTGTGACCCGTTCGCTCGGACGCGAAGTGCTGCTGGTGCGGCGCTTCGACCGAGAGCCCGGCGGGTTCCGTCGCCATGCTGTCTCGGGTCTCACTGTTCTGGGGCTGGACGAGATGGAGGCCAGGTACGCGACGTATCCGGATCTGCTCGACGTTCTCCGGTCGATGTCGGGTGAACCGAGGGAAGTGGGGCCCGAACTGTTCCGGAGGATCGTGGTCAACGTCGCGATCGGCAACACCGACGACCACGCTCGTAATCACGCCGCGTTTTGGGATGGGCGATCCTTGGAGCTCACACCGGCATACGACCTGTGTCCACAGGTCCGTTCCGGTGAGACGGCGGCACAGGCCATGGCGATCGACCGGGAGGGAAACCGCCGGAGCGACTTCGCCACCTGCTTGTCCGCAGCCCATATATACGGAGCTCGATGTCCGGGATGCACGGGAGATCATCGGCGAGGTCGTCGGTGCGATTGCCGACAGCTGGGACGAGGCCGCTGATGCGGCGCGGCTTACGCAGGTGGACAAGGATTGTCTCTGGCGTCGCCAGATCCTCAACCCGTCGACGTCCTACGGCTACGAATCCGGGACCTGACGGGGTGGCTTCGTGCGCGTGGATATCGCAGCCCGTTGGCGTCACGCTGCCCGATCCAGGCTCACGGTTGCGAATCCGTGTTAACTTATTGTCGAACGGTCACTAAATTGGGCGACCGTGTCGAGCAGGTCAGGAGGGACCCATGCAGTCCGCGGTCATCGTCGATGTGGTTCGCACGCCGTCCGGGAAAGGCAAGATGGGCGGGGGTTTGTCCGGGGTGCATCCGGCGACCCTGCTGGCCGGGGTGCTGGAGAAGCTGATCCGGCGCAACGACCTCGACCCGGCGCTGGTCGACGATGTGGTGGGCGGGTGCGTCACTCAGAGCGGTGAGCAGGCGTTCAATATTTCGCGCACCGCCGTGCTGGCGGCGGGGTTCCCCGAATCGGTGCCGGCGACCACGGTGGACCGGCAGTGCGGGTCCAGTCAGCAGGCGGCGCATTTCGCGGCGCAAGGCGTGATGTCGGGGGCCTATGACATCGCTATCGCCTGTGGCGTGGAGTCGATGAGCCGGGTGCCCATGTTCTCCAACGCGCAGGGGCAGGACGCCAACCGCGGGCCGATCGCGCACCGGTACCCGGAGGGGTTGGTGCAGCAGGGGATCGCGGCGGAGATCCTGGCCGCGCGGTGGAAGCTGGACCGTTCGACCCTCGACGACTTCGCGGCGCGTTCGCACCGGCTGGCGGCCGAGACGGCGGCGGCCGGCGGATTCGATCGGGAACTGGTGGCCGCCGGTGAGCTCACCGCGGACGAAACCATCCGGGCCGGGTCCACTCCGGAGAAGCTGGCGGGGCTGAAACCGGCGTTCGCCGATGAGCAGTACACACAGCGGTTCCCGGAGATCACCTGGTCGATCACTCCGGGTAACTCCTCGCCGCTCACCGACGGCGCCTCGGCGGCGTTGATCATGAGCGAGCAGATGGCGACGAAACTGGGCCTGACCCCGCGAGCCCGTTTCCATTCGTTCGCGGTGCTCGGCGACGATCCGCTGCTCATGCTGACCGCGCCCGTGCCGGCGTCGAAGAAGGTCCTGGACCGGGCGGGTCTGGCGATCGACGATATCGACGCCTACGAGGTGAACGAGGCTTTCGCCCCGGTGCCGCTGGTATGGCAGCACGAACTGCACGCGGATCCGGAGAAGCTGAACCCGCGCGGTGGGGCGATCGCGCTGGGGCATCCGCTGGGTGCCTCGGGTGTGCGGATCCTGGCCACCATGGTCAATCATCTGGAGCAGACCGGTGGTCGCTACGGGCTGCAGACCATGTGTGAAGCGGGTGGCCTGGCGAACGCCACCATCATCGAACGGCTCTGATAACCGGACGGACCGCCACCTCCCGGCCGTACGCCTGGAGGGGCGGTCCATCGGTGCGCCGTGGGCCCGGGCTGTGGTTCGGGCTTGCCGCCGGAGAAGGGGCCACGACGCGGCCGCGGGTCAGTAGCGGCGTGCTCCGACCACGGGCGAATACGACATGGGCGAGATCTCCACGGTGGTGGTCGCGGCGTGGATCACCTGGCCGTCACCGGCGTAGAGGGCGGAATGTCCGCCACCGCTGTAGGAGATGACATCACCGACACGTAGCTGGTCGAGCGGGACCGGTGTGCCGGCGGAGAGCTGGGACCAGCTGGTGCGGGGGACGTCCACGCCCGCCTGCTGGTACGCCCATTTGACCAGTCCGGAGCAGTCGAAGGTGTTGGGTCCGGTGCCGCCGGAGACGTACGGGGCGCCGAGTTTGCTGCGCGCTGCCTCGACTGCGAGATCGCCCGGGGCGGGGGCGAATCGCGGCGCCGGTTCCGGGGTGGCGATGCCGGGAATCCCGGCCGGTAGCGGAATATGATCGGGAACTTCGAAAACACCGAGACCGGGCACTGTGACCGGCCGGGCTTCGGCGGGTGCGGCGGTGCAGAGAACGGAACCTGCCGCTGCCGCGGCGAGAACGGCCATGACGGCCATGCGTTTTCGGACTAGCGGTACTGACTCCATAATTGCGGTCCTCCGTGCTCAGGTCGAGAGCCGGTGGATCGCAAAAACTTTCACCGCCGATTACGCGGCGAGGAATTCACCGACTACTCGAACAGCGTTGGAAATACACCACAGCTATATGTCGGTCCTGCAAACCCGGGGAGTCATGTTTCGCCGTCCGTCGCGCAGACTTCGGAAACGACACGGACAAGTTGGCTAACGGAACGGTAACGGTTCGCATCGGTCCAGCGTATGAGGCATATCGGATTCACGACGGGCGATACCGCGCCTTGATGTGGAACCGTTCCCCCTGCGGTCCGAAGAGGCTCAGGTATTCGACGGGATGTTCGTCGGCATTGCCGAACCAGTGGGGGAGATGGGTATCGAATTCGGCGACCTCACCGGGAGTGAGCACCATATCCCGGTCACCGAGGATCAGGCGCATCTTGCCGTTGAGCACGTAGAGCCAGTGATAACCCTCATGGGTGTGCAGGTCGGGTTCGGCCCAGGACCGGCCGGACAAGATCTGTTTGTAGGCCTGCAGGCCACCGGGTTTACGGGTGAGGGGGATCAGGGTCTGGCCGTGCCGGGTGATCGGGCGGATATTGACCCGGGGGTCGCCGGTTTCCGGCGCGGCGACCAGTTCGTCCAGCGGGACGCGATGGGCCTTGGCCAGCGGTAGCAGCAGTTCGAGGCTGGGTTTGCGCTGGCCCGACTCCAGGCGCGACAGCGTGCTCACCGGGATGCCGGTGAGTTCGGACAGCGCGGCCAGCGTGGTGCCGTTGCGTCGCCGCAGCTCACGCAGCCGCGGGCCGATTGCGTCGATGACATCGCCGAACTCCGGATCCATGCCTCTATTGCAGTTATGGCAAATTTATTTGTCAAGATGCCGCTGTCTCCGGATGCTGGAGAACAAGCCCCGAGCAGATCAGGAGATACGGATGGACCAGCAGTTCTGGGACGATATGTACAGCGAGACCGAGCAGAGATTCAGCGGTCTGCCGAACGACGCCCTTGTCGCGGAGGTGACGGGGATGGCACCCGGTCAGGCACTCGACCTCGGAAGCGGTGAGGGAGCCGACGCCTACTGGCTGGCCGAACGCGGCTGGCAGGTCACCGCGGTGGATATTTCGAAGGTGGCGATCGAACGCGCATCGGCCGGGCATCCGGAGATCTCGTGGCGGCAGGCCGATATCACCGTGACACCGCTGCCGGCTCGCTCGTTCGATCTGGTGTCGGCGCACTACTTCCCGATCGCACACGAATCCGACCATGCCACCGTGCGTGGTCTGCTGGAGTCGGTCGCGCCGGGTGGC
>NZ_JARWNW010000161.1 GCF_029868325.1 Nocardia carnea | reverse complement strand
CCCCGCCCCGGGGGGCCCCCGCCACACCCCGCGCGGGGCCTTCTCGCTCTCCCCCCCCCCCCCCCGCCCGGCCCCCCCGGGCGCCCGCGGGGCCCGTTCCCCCCGCTTTTCTGCCGCCGGTGATCGGTGCCCCGACTCTTGCTCCGGGCGGCGCGCCTCCGGCCTGACCTGCGACGGGCGTACCCACCGATCTCGGCAGAGTTCGATATTTCCCAAATGGAGAATGGTATTCTCCACAGTGAAGCTGAAGAGCCTCTGAGCCCGTTCGGGTGACACCGAAAGCTCTGGTAGACACACGGATACCGCATGCTCGCAACTATCCTTACAAAGATTGCAATACTTATTGCGCTTGGCGGGATGGGGCGTTAGATTCCTTACAAAGTCCTCGACATCGAGGCGGATCAGCGCTATCGGCCGGGTCGGTTGGGAGTCAGTCGGAATGAAGCAGCACGAGGCCCGCTACCAGGGCGGCCAATCGATCGGGGTCGCGGCGGGCTGGAGTCGACGGCGGATCACCCCGCCCAGCCGGCTGTTCGGGGCCAACGGGTTACGTACCGGGCCGGACGGCCGGATCTATATCGCCCAGGTGACCGGCAGTCAGATCAGCGCACTCGATATCGATACCGGCGCGATCGAAACCATCAGCGCCAAGGGCGGCGATATCGTCGCGCCCGACGATTGCGCATTCGATCCGGACGGCAACCTGTACGCGACCGAGGTGATGGACGGCCGCGTGAGCGCCCGCAACGCCGACGGCACCACCCGCTTGCTGCGCGCGGATCTGCCCAGCGCCAACGGCATCACGGTGTATCAGGGCCGGTTGTTCGTCAACGAATGCCGGCCCGGCGGCCGGCTCATGGAGCTGCCGCTCGACGGGGGTACGCCGCGCATCCTGCTGGAGAACCTCGAACAGCCGAACGCCATGGAGGTGGGCCCCGACGGGTTGCTCTATTACCCGGTGATGGGTCTCAACGAGATCTGGCGGATCCATCCCGACGGCGGTGAACCCGAACGGGTCGCCGGAGATCTCGGCGTCCCCGATTCGGTGAAGTTCGACCGGGAAGGGTGCATCGTCTCCACGCAGGTCGCCTCGGGGCAGGTGCTTCGGATCAACCCGCGCAACGGCGAGAAAACGGTCCTCGCCCAGCTCAACCCGGGCCTGGACAACTGCACGCTGGTGGACGGCCGGCTGTTCGTCTCCAACTTCACCGGTGAGATCACCGAAATCCGCGCCGACGGCACCACCCGCACCACGCTGCCGGGCGGACTGAACTGGCCGCTGGATCTGACGGTCGGTCCCGACGGCACACTGTTCGTCGCCGACGGTACCTACTTCTACGCGGTCGGCCCCGATGGGCTCCAAGCCCTGGGCATGCTGTTCAGCCCGGGCTATCCGGGCTTCGTCCGCGGTGTGACAGCCGCCGGGCCAGGTGAATTCCTCGTCGCGACCGCCGGCGGTCAGGTTGCCCGGTGGCGGCCCGCGAGCGGGGAGAGCGAATTCCTTGCCGGTGCCGAAGCGCCGCTCGATCAGCTGTACGGGATCGAGGCCGGGCCCGGCGGAAGGATCGTGACCACCGAATTCGGCACCGGCCGGGTGCTCGGGGTGCGCGGTGACGGCGGAGTCGAGGTGCTGGCCGCCGGGCTGGACAAGCCGATCGGTATCGCGTTCACCGCGGACGGCACCTGCCTGGTCGCCGAATCCGGTGCGGGCCGCGTGGTCTCGGTGACCGCCGGGGGAGTGGACACCGTGGTGGACGGTCTCGATACCCCGCAGGGCCTGCTCATCCGCGGATCGCAGCTGCTGATCGTCGATGCCGGTGCCAAGAACTTGGTCGCGGTCGATCTGGAGACCAAGGCGCGCGAGGTGCTCGCCTGGAATCTCCCGGTGGGCGCGCCCCCCGGGGTGACGCCGAAACCGCTGCTGGGGATGCCGCCGTTCTCCGGCCCGCAGGGGCCGTTCGCGGGTATTGCGTCCGGCCCGGACGGAACCCTGTATATCGCCGCCGACGCCGAGGGCAGTGTGCTCGCATTCCGGAAGGACGGGTGAAACAACCATGACCGGTGAATTCTTCGGACTCGACGGGCGCGTGGTGATCGTGTCCGGTGCGGGCGGCGGTGGAATCGGTACCGCCGTGACGCGGCTGGTCGCGCAGGCCGGGGCGACCGTGCTCGGGGTCGGCCGGGGCGCGGAGAACCTGGCGAAACATGTGGAACCCCTTGCGCACGAGGGACTGAAGGTCGTGCCGGTGCAGGCCGATGCCGCCACCGACGAAGGTGTGGCCACCGTCCTCGCGGCCGCGCGGCAGGCCGACGGGGACCTCTACGGCCTGGTCAATATCGCCGGCGGCGCCGCCCCCGCCACCTGGATGCCGGCCACCCGGGTCACGCGTGACGATTGGCGGGCCCTGTTCGCGCAGAACCTCGAATCAATGTTCTTCATGAGTCAGGCGGTGGCCGCTGAGATCAAAGCGGCCGGCCGGCCGGGCTCGATCGTCTCGCTGTCGTCGATCAGCGGGATGAACACTGCCCCGTTCCATATCGCCTACGGCACCGCGAAAGCCGCCCTCGTCGCCGCGACCCGCACGCTGGCGGTCGAACTCGCGCTCAGCGATATCCGCGTGAACGCGATCGCGCCGGGTGTCACCGAAACTCCGGCCTCGGGAACCTACGTCGACGAGGACGTCGAACGCGACCGCACCGCGATCGCCATGGGCCGCCGCGGCCGCCCCGAGGAGCAGGCGGGCGCCGTACTGTTCCTGATCTCCCAGCTGTCGTCCTATATCACCGGGCAGACGATTCTGGTCGACGGCGGGCTCAATCTGAAATGGACCCATCTGGGCGCCGACAACACCTCCCTGTTCCTGAAGGACGAGGGTTTCCGCGCCGCCATCACCAGCTGACCACCGAAATGTATTGCACCGA
The DNA here is from genome assembly GCF_029868325.1 of Nocardia carnea. GTDB lineage: Bacteria > Actinomycetota > Actinomycetes > Mycobacteriales > Mycobacteriaceae > Nocardia > Nocardia carnea_C. The sequence goes on along the minus strand of NZ_JARWNW010000161.1, from coordinate 40,659 downwards.
CACCGACTGTCCCCGGACCCGGGGTGGGAGAACGCCATGCGCGATATCGCCACGAATACCGAACCGCTGTCCGCGCCGATGACGATCGGGGTGGAGGCCTATCTCAGTCCCGAATACGTGAAAGCCGAACGCGACAAGTTGTGGCGCAAGGTCTGGCAGCAGGTGGGCCGGGTCGAGGAGATCCCACGCGTGGGCGATTACCTCACCTACGAAATCCTCGACGATTCGATCATCATCGTGCGCACCGCCGCGGACACGATCCGCGCGTACCACAATGTCTGCGCCCACCGCGGCCGCAGACTGGTCGACACCCCGCCCGGTGAGCGCAATGCCAAGGGGCAGAAGAAACAGTTCGTCTGCGGATTCCACGGCTGGCGCTACGACCTCGAAGGCCGCAACACCTTCGTCCCCGAACGCGAGGACTGGCCCTGCGGGCTCACCGAACGCAACGACGGACTGGTCGACGTGCATGTCGATACCTGGGGCGGCTGGATCTTCGTCAACCTGGACCCGAATCCGTCGGAAACCCTGCTGGAATACCTGGAGCCGGCCGCGACGCTGCTCGATCCGTTCCAGTTGCAGAACATGCGATATCGCTGGCGGCGGTGGCTGGTGTTCGACTGCAACTGGAAGGTCGCGCTGGAAGCCTTCATGGAGACCTACCACGTGCCCTACACCCATCCGGAGTTCATGAACTTCGGCATGTTCCTGGGCTGGGCGCGGGCGCAGGGTAAACACAGCAATATCGGCTACGACGCGCCGAAGGGGCAGGAGGAGAGCCAGGGCAAGATCCGGCTCGGCCACGGTCCCGACGCGCGTAAATCGACTATCGAACTACAGAATTTCACCTGGGAAAACGCCAATACCAACACCACCTGGACCATGGTGGAGGCGGCGCGGCGGCTCACCGACGAACTACCGGAGGGCACTCCGGCGCCCGAGGTCATGCAGCATTGGCTGGCGTCGGCGCGTGCCGCCGACGAGAAACGCGGTGTCATCTGGCCGACCGTTTCCCCGCCCCAGGTGGCGGCGGCCGGTACCGCGTGGCAGATCTTCCCGAACTTCCAGATCGGGCACGCGGTGAACAATATGCTCTGCTACAGCGCGCGACCCTACGGCTACGACCCGGACAAATGTATTTTCGAGGCCGCGGTCTACGAACTGTTCCCGGAAGGCGAAGCGCCGGACACGGAATGGGTCCACACCCCGCAGGACGATCCGGGCTGGCGCACCGTGCTGCCGCAGGATTTCGACAATATGGCGGCCGTCCAGCAGGGGATGAAAACCGCCGGTTTCGCCGGCCCGAAACCGAATCCGTATCGCGAGCGCAGTGTCGTCAACCTGCATCACAACCTCGCGAAGTACATGGGCACCGGCGCACCGCGTGACCTCACCTGACCCGGCGCCGCCGGCCCGATCCACCACCGAGGATTCCGAATGAACAACTGCGCACCCACGCAGACCCCCGATATCGACCATGCCGCGTTACGGGCCAAATATCTGGCCGAACGCGATAAGCGGCTGCGATCGGAAGGGCAACAGCAGTACGTCGCCAGCGAGGACGGGTTCGCCGAGGTCTTCGAAGGCGACCCCTATACCCCGGTGACCCCGCGCGAACCGATCACCGAGGAAGTCGATGTGGTGGTCCTCGGCGGCGGCTGGGCCGGTTTGACCGCGGGCGCGCGGCTCACCCAGGCCGGTGTCGAGGATTTCCGGATCATCGAACTGGCCGGCGATTTCGGCGGCGCCTGGTACTGGAACCGCTATCCCGGTATCCAATGCGATTCCGACGCATACTGCTATCTGCCGCTGCTCGAGGAAACCGGGTACATCCCGACCCAGAAGTACGCCTACGGTGACGAGTGCTTCGAGCACGCCCAGCGGATCGGGAAGCATTTCGGGCTGTACGAGAAGGCGATCTTCTCGACGATGACGAAATCGCTGGAATGGGATGAGGCGCTGCGGCGCTGGCGGATCGGCACCAATCGCGACGATCGCATCCTGGCCCGGTTCGTCGTGATGGCGCAGGGCCCGTTCAACAAGCCGAAGCTGCCCGGTATCCCGGGTATCAACGATTTCACCGGGCACACATTCCATTCGGCCCGCTGGGATTACGCCTACACCGGCGGTGATATGCGCGGCGGCCTGACGGGGCTGGAGGACAAGAAGGTCGCCGTGATCGGGACCGGTGCCAGCGGGATCCAGATCATTCCGCATATCGCCCGTGCGGCCGAGCATCTGTACGTTTTCCAGCGGACCCCGTCCTATATCAACGAACGCGGAAACGTCCCGACCGATCCGGAATGGGCGAAATCGCTACAGCCGGGTTGGCAGTTGGAGCGGCGCCGCAATTTCCACACTGCCGCGTTCGAGGCGTTCGCACCCGGCCAGCCGGACCTGGTGTGCGACGGCTGGACCGAGGTGAGCCGGAATGTGCAGGCCTACCTGGACGAAACGAACGGCTGGGCCGAGGTGACCCCGGAGAAGTTCATGGAGATCCGGGAGATCCAGGACTACCGGGCCATGGAACGGGTCCGGCAGCGGGTGGACGAGATCGTCGAAGATCCGGCGACCGCGGCCGCGCTCAAACCGTATTACCGATTCCTGTGCAAGCGGCCCTGTTTCAACGACGAATACCTGCCGACGTACAACCGGCCGAATGTCACCCTGGTCGACGTATCGAAGACCAAGGGCGTCGAGCGGATCACCGCCACCGGCATCGTGGCCGACGGGGTGGAACACGAGGTGGATTGCATCATCTTCGCCAGCGGATTCGAGATCACCACCGATCTGGATCGTCGCTACGGTATCCACCCGTTCACCGGCCGGGACGGCCTGTCGCTCTATGAGCATTGGGCGAACGGCTACCGCACCCTGCACGGCCTCACCAGTAACGGCTTCCCGAATATCTTCTTCACCGGATTCGTGCAGGGCGGCGTGACCGCGAGCACGACCGATATGTTCGATCAGCAGACCACCCATGCTGCCTACATCATCGGTGAAGCGCTGAACCGGGACGCGAAGGTCGTGGAACCGACTCCGGAGGCCGTCGACGGATGGTGTGCCACCATCAAGGAAACCGCCGTCGACAACAGTAATTTCCAGCGTGAGTGCACGCCGGGTTACTACAACAACGAAGGCGAGCAGAACATCCGGTCCCATCTCGGAGAGCCGTACTGGCCGGGTTTCTACGCCCTGGAGGAGCTGCTGCAGGAATGGCGGGGTAACGGCCGCCTCGAGGGTCTGGTACTGGGCGAATGAGCGAATCAGGCCCGGAGGCGGTAGCGGAGCGTGACCACGCAGGGCCCTCGCTCATTCGTGACGGGCAAAGCATGAGCGGGGCGGGCTCGGAAAAGCGGTTCGACGGCCGGGTGGCCGTCGTGACCGGTGCCGGTCGCGGGCTGGGGCGGGCCTACGCTTTGCTGCTCGGCGCGCGTGGTGCGAAAGTCGTGGTCAATGATATCGGCGGCGGTATCCCGGGCGGTGATATAGATGCGGGGGTAGCCGGCGGTGTGGCCGCCGAGATCCGCGCTGCCGGTGGGGAAGCGGTCTCGAATGCGGATTCTGTGGCGAGCCCGGAGGGTGGCCGCGCGATCATCGATACGGCCCTCGATACCTATGGTCGCGTCGATATCGTCATCCACAACGCCGGTAACGTTCGTTATGCACCGTTGACCGAGATGAGTTACGAGGATTTCGATTCCGTTCTCGACGTGCATCTGCGGGGCGCTTTCCACGTGGTGCGCGCGGCCTTCCCGGTGATGCGCGACGCCGGCTACGGCCGGGTGGTCCTGACGTCCTCGATCGGCGGACTGTACGGCAACCAGAATGTCGCGAATTACGCTGTCGCCAAGGCCGGCGTGATCGGGTTGTCGAATGTGGTCGCGCTCGAGGGCGCCGAGCACGGGGTGAAATCCAATGTGATCGTGCCCGCAGCGGTGACCCGGCTGGCCGACGGCCTGGATACCTCGAATTATCCGCCGATGGAACCCGAGCTGGTCGCGCCCGCCGTGGGCTGGCTGGCCCACGAATCCTGCACGGTCAGCGGCGAGATGCTGGTCGCACTGGCAGGGCGGGTGGCACGGGCTTATATAGCGGAAACCCCCGGCGTCTACCGGCCGCAGTGGTCGATCGAGGACGTCGGCGAACAGATCGACGATATACGCGATACCGCCGATTCGTGGTTGCTGCCGGTGGTGCCGTCGGCGCACAGCGACCATATCGGCCGGAGTTTCGCCATGGCCATGGGAGGACAGTGAATATGGCGGTCAAGGTTTACGAACGAATTCTGGACCTCTTCGAGGCCGAAGGTATCAATACGATTTTCGGAATCCCCGACCCGAATTTCGTGCACCTTTTCCATCTGGCCGATGAACGTGGCTGGAATGTGGTGTCCCCGCACCATGAGGAATCGGCCGGGTTCATGGCCGAGGCCGTCTCCCGGATGACCGGTAAGGCCGCCGTGTGTATTGGTACCCTCGGGCCCGGTATGGCGAATATGGCCGGTGCGATGATGTGCGCCAAAGTGGAGAATTCGCCGGTGATCTTCCTGGGCGGGCAGCGCGCGCGGATCACCGAACAGCGGGTGCGCCGCGGCCGGATCCAGTTCGTGAAACAGTCCGGTCTGCTGGAACCGTCGGTGAAGTATGCGGCGAGTATCGAGTACGCGGACCAGACCGACGAGATCATCCGCGAAGGCCTGCGCAAGGCGCTGACCGGGGTGCCCGGCCCGGTGTACATAGAATACCCGTCGCATGTCATCCAGGAGGAGCTCGACGTTCCGGCGCCGCTGCCGCCGCACCGCTACCGCCTGGTCGGCCAGACGGCCGGTCAGGACAAGATCGACGAGGCCGCCGAGCTCATCCGTCAGGCGAAGCAGCCGGTTCTGCTGGCCGGGCACGGGGTACACACCTCCCGGGCCGGCGCCGCGGTGAAAGAACTCGCCGATCTCATGGCCTGCCCGGTCGTGCAGACATCGGGCGGCACCTCCTTCATCGAAGGCCTGGAAGACCGCACCTTCCCGTACGGTTTCTCGCCGTCCGCGGTGGAGGCCGTGGTGACATCCGATCTGTGCCTGGCCATCGGCACCGAACTCGGCGAACCGGTGCACTACGGCCGGGGCCGGCACTGGCTGCAGAACGAAGCCATCCGGAAATGGGTGCTGATCGAACAGGACCCCACCGCCATCGGGGTCAACCGCCCCATCGACGTACCACTGGTCGGTGATCTGCGGGCCGTCGTCCCCCAGCTCTCCGCCGCCCTGAAGAACACTCCGCGCACCGCCACCCCGGAACTGGCCCGCTGGATCGAACAGGACGCCACCCGGCTGGCCGAACTCGCCGAATCCGCGCCGTCCGGTATGTCGCCGGTACATCCCGCCCGGCTGGTTGTGGAGGCCACCAAGGATTTCCCCGCCGACGGGATCCTGGTCCGCGACGGCGGCGCCACCACGATCTTCGGCTGGACCTACACGCAGTGCAAACCACACGATGTGGTCTGGAACCAGAATTTCGGGCACCTCGGCACCGGCCTGCCGTACGCGGTGGGCGCCTCGGTCGCCGACGGCGGTAAACGGCCGGTCCTGCTGATCACCGGCGATTCCTCGTTCCAATTCCAGATCGCCGAACTGGAAACCGCCGCCCGGCTGAATCTTCCGCTCGTCACCGTTGTCGCGGTCGACTACGCGTGGGGTCTCGAGGTCGGCGTCTACAAACGCACATTCGGTCAGGGCTCCCGGGAAACCGCGGTGCACTGGAGTAAAGAGACCCGGCTCGACAAGGTCGCCGAGGGTTTCGGCTGCTACGGCGAATACGTCGAAACCGACGCCGAGATCGCGCCCGCCATCAAACGCGCTTTCGCCAGCGGGAAACCGGGCGTCATCCATGTGGCGGTGGACCCGAAGGCGAATTCCGAGGAAATGCCCAGCTACGACGAGTTCCGCACCTGGTACGCGGAAGGGATGCAGTGATGCGCGAATACCTGAAGTTCTATATCGGTGGGCACTGGGTCGAGCCGGCCGGAAACCAGACCTTCGACGTGGTGAACCCCGCCACCGAGGAGGTGACCGGTAAGGTCGCGGCCGGATCGGCCGCGGATGTCGACGCGGCCGCCACCGCGGCACGCGCGGCATTCCCGGCCTGGGCCGCGAGTACGGTCGCCGAACGGCTGGACCTGTTCCGTGCCATCGGTGCCGAGTATCAGAAACGCACCACCGATCTGGCCGCGGCACTCACCGAGGAGATGGGCGCACCGGCCGGACTGGCGAACGGATTCCAGGTGGATCTGGCGGCGGGGCATCTGCAGCAGGCGATCGAAGTGCTGCAGAACTATCGGTTCGAAGAACAGCGCGGCGCGACGTTGATCGTGAAGGAACCGATCGGGGTCTGCGGGCTGATCACCCCGTGGAACTGGCCGATGAACCAGATCGCGGTGAAGGTTTTCCCCGCACTGGCCACCGGTTGCACGATGGTGCTGAAACCGTCGGAACGCTCACCGTTCACGGGGCAGATCTTCACCGAGATCCTTGCCGCCGCCGGCGTGCCCGCCGGTGTGTTCAACCTGGTGCAGGGCGACGGCCCGGGCGTCGGCGTCCCGCTGTCCTCGCATCCCGAGGTCGATATGATCTCGTTCACCGGGTCCACCCGCGCCGGCGTCGAAATCGCCCGCAATGCCGCACCCACCGTGAAACGAGTGACGCAGGAATTGGGTGGTAAAGGTCCCAATATCGTCCTCGACGACGCGGATTTCGCCACCAATGTCGGTGCAGGTGTAGGGAATATGATGGGAAACTCGGGGCAGACCTGCAGTGCGCCCGCGCGCATGCTGGTCCCCACCGCCCGGATGGCGGAGGCGATCGAGGCCGCCCGTGCCGCTGCCGAGGGAATCACCGTCGGCGACCCCACCGGCGACGTCGCTGTCGGTCCCGTGGTCGCCGCCTCGCAGTTCGAGAAGATCCAATCCCTCATCCAGAAGGGGATCGACGAGGGCGCCACTCTCGTCGCCGGCGGTCCCGGGCGACCGGACGGACTGGAGAAGGGCTACTACGTCAAACCCACCGTATTCGCCGATGTCACCAACGATATGAGCATCGCCCGCGAAGAGATCTTCGGGCCCGTGCTGGTGATCATCGGCTACGGCGATATCGACGATGCCGTAGCCATCGCCAACGATACCGAGTACGGTCTCGCCGGGTTCGTCGCCGGCCGTGACCTGGATCAGGCTCGCGCTGTCGCCCGGCGCCTGCGTGCGGGCTCGATCGGGATCAACGGCGGTTTCGATTTCGCGGCTCCGTTCGGCGGTTACAAGAAGAGCGGTAACGGCCGCGAATGGGGTGAAGCCGGTTTTGAAGAATACCTCGAAGTCAAAGGCATTCTCGGTTACGCACCCGAAGCGGCCGGCGCTTAGCGTTCGGTATTGCCTCGGTCAGCTGTGGCAGGGGCTGACCATGACCGAACGCGCCGTATGGCACGGTCGACGGTAGCCGGATCGGAACCGATCGCAGGACGCCGATCTCCGACCGGTGGGGTGGGTGCGGACGTGATGCCGGCCATGACGATGCGGTCGTGCGGGGTCCGGCCCGAACCGGATCTCGCACCTACCTGCCTGTGCAACAGAGAAATCGGAATCGCCGACCATGTGGCGAGGACCCGTGCGATCGAGATTCGGAGCAATGATGAGCGAAGAAGCCGCACCTTCCGGGTATCGGCACCGCCCCGACTACCGGGTCGAACTGCTGGCCCGCACCAATAGGATGACCGCAACTCTCGACGGGCAGCAACTGGCCGTGAGCGGTGAATGCCTGCTGGTGGACGAACAGGATCACGGCCTGGTGGTGTATTTCCCGCCGCAAGCGGTGAATTCGGATCTTCTCGAATCGATCGAATTGCATACCGTATGCCCCTTCAAGGGTGAGGCGTCGTACTGGACCGTGCCGGGCAGCGACCGTCCCTGGATCGCATGGTGTTACCCGCAACCGCACCCGCAGGTGGCGCGATTGGCCGGCTATATCGCGTTCGACCAGTCCGTGGTGCAGGTGACGATCGGTGCCGGCCGGTACACGGGGGTGCGGTCGTGAACGCCACGCAACCGCCGGGCGGCCTCCCCGCATCGTCGATGGCACGGATGCTGGAGATCTTCGACCTCCGGCCCGACCCGGAGGTTCCGGCGCGCTATCTCGGTGACAGCGACGGCGGAACGCGGCGAGTGGTCGACGGTAGCCAGATCCTCGGGCAGAGCATCGTCGCGGCCACCAAGGCCCTGCCCGGCCGCACCGTGCGCAACGCGCACGCACTGTTCGTCTCCGCCGCCGATCCCGATATTCCGCTGGAATTCACCGTCACCCCGATCAGGGCCGGTCGTAGTTTCGCGAGCGCCACCGTCACCGCCCGGCAGGAATCGAAGGTCCGCACGAGTTGCACGGTGCTGCTGGACACGCCGCAACCCGATCTCGTCCGCCGCGACGAACCGGCAGGAGCCCCCGTGCCCGGTCCGGACGAAGCCCTACCGGCCGAGAGCCTGCCGCTGCCCGGACGTGAGGTCCGAATCGTCGGTTGCGCCGATATCAACGACCCCGACGACATCGGCCCGCCGGTGGTGGACGCCTGGCTGCGCTACGACGAGATCCCCGTCCGCGACGACCTGCACCGTGCCGTACTCGCGCATTTCACCGGACATCTCGGGATCTCCACGGCCCTGCGCCCACATCCCGGACTCGGCACCGCACAGGCCCACCACACCCTGTCGACGGCACCGATGGGAATCGCGGTGACCTTCCACGACCCCGTGAAGTGGGACGGCTGGCTGCGCTACCACCACGAGGCCACCTTCGTAGGGGCCGGTTCCGCGCATATCCGTGGCCAGATCAGCACCGGCAGCGGCCGGTTGATCGCCTCGTTCACCCAGGACGCGATGATCCGCGCGTTCGAACGAGGACCCGTCACCGATATTCCGAGCGCGGCCCGGCTGTAGGTCAGCGGCGCAGGCTCTGGGCGCCGCGGATCGCCTGCTGTGCCATCGTCGAGGATGCGTTCACGATGCCGTCGTCGAACCGGTCCAGCAGTAGCGCCTGCGTCGCCGCGAGATGCGCGCACGCCATATGCTCGGCCGCCGAGGCCTGCCCGGAGGCGATATCGTCGACAATCTTCTGATGGGTGCGCACCGCGGCCCGCGCCTGCTCCCGCGACGGATACTCGCCGCGCCCGGTGAGCGCCTCGGCCCACGCCTCCTCCTGCGCCGACCACAGCGCCACCAGGCTGCTCACCACATAGCGGACGGTCGCGTTCGGCGTGAACGAGACCACCAGATCGTGGAATTCGCGCGCGGTCTGCGTGAAGGCGACCCCGTCGTCCACCAGATCCTTCGATTTCTCGATGTTCTCGGTGAGCACCGGCACCACCACCTCGAGGCGGTCGTCCCGGCGGGCGCATTCGGCCGCGCACATCGGCTCCAGCATCTGCAGCCCGGACGCCAGATCACGCAACGTCACCCGGCCGCCCTGCAGAGCGAGACCGAGGTGGTAGGCCGCCGACGTCTCGTCGGGCCGGTGCACCTCGGCGCCGCCGACATTGCCGCGGCGCACGGTGACCAGGCCTTCGGTTTCGAGAATGCGGATCGCCTCGCGGATCGAGGGATAGGAGACACCGAATTCCTGCACCAGCTGATCCTGGGTGGGCAGCCGGTAATCGTCGGTGCCGTTGAGGATGCGCGTACGCAGCTCGTCCGCCACCGTCTGCGCCACCCGGTGCTGGGTGACCCGTCCACGCCGGGGGGCCGTCACGACAGCCGCTCACGGCCGGAAAAGTGCAGCATAGCCGCGAGTTTATAGCGAAACAGCTAGTTCATCAATGATTGCAATATTTGAGAAGACAGCGAACGGGTGGGACGGCGTCGAGGCGGAAGGTGGGTTCGCCGGCCCTGCAGTGCGGGGCTGTGGATCTCGACCGGTGAGCGCTGGGGCCGCTTCCGGGCAGGGAGGTGGGCTTCACGGCAAGGCCGGCGTCCGGCGCAAGGTGGCGAGATAAGCCTCGGCGGCCAGGCGCTGCGCAGCCCGGGTCACCGGCCCACCGATGCGGGTGTACCAGGCCGCGGGCCGCGAGAAAGCTCTGACCACCCCGGACACCGTCGCCGTCGCGCGGTCGTATTCGACCGCGAACAGTTCCTCACCCGACGCGGGATGGCCCGGCAGCGTGCCGTAGGCGAATCCGCGGCGGTCCTCCTCATCCAGGACGTACACCACCCGGCACGGCGCGAGTACACCCAATCGCCCGATCCCGAGCCGGACCGTGACGTGCGTCCCCGGTTCGGCCCGCGGCGTCTGCGCATCGGCCAGCAGGCCCAGACCGCGCTGTATCCGGTAGGCCAGGACAGCATCCCCGAAACGCCGGAAATCGTCGTGTCCGCGGCCGAGTGGGCGGCGTACCTCCAAATGGTGATAGCCGGCGGGCATCGAGCCGCGGGTGGCGCCCACCTCGGGATAGGTGAAGGCCGGACTGTGGGCGGAACTCGTCACGGCACAATTGTCTCTCGTGCCCGACAGTGGAACGTGTGCAGGGCGATAACGAACCCGGTCGCAGAGCCGAGCGAGTACACCCGGGGTATCGGCGGCCCTGCCTCCGCACCGACCAGCTGTCGCCCAGCGGGAGGGTCAGGTGCGGTCGGCTTTGAACTGGTTCACCGGGCCCTTGTCCATCCGCACCTCGATTTGCCCGCCGGGCTGCAAGGTCACCGCGGGGCGATGTTCGGAGAAGCGCCGGCTGTACAGCTCGAGGCGTTCGATGAGCACACCCTCGGGGCGGTTGTAGACGATGCCCGGAACGCAGGTGAAGATCCAGCTGGACTTCTTCGCCTGGTCGGCCGGGATGCGCACGGAATCCGCGCCGCTCTCGATGGACAGCGTGACGCGGTATTTGTGGAAGGAGCCGGTCCCGTTGTTGATCGCCGAATACGCCACCGGCACCACCGCGACGATCTCCGGCGCCAACCGCACCTCGATGATCTCCTCGGTCTGGCCGCCGCCACGCTGCACATCCCCGCGGCCGCGATCACCGAGATGGCGCACCAGATCGCCGTACTGCGGGGCCGCCGGAATACCCGCGGCCGGAAAAGTGGCTACATGCACAACCTTCCCGTCGGACAGCACGACCAGGGCGTAGGCCTCGTAGTCGGCACCACTGGCCCACGCCACTCGCAGCCGGACGAGCGGCGCCTTCTCCAGCAACACCGGCCCTGCACCTTTGGTGAGCGTGACCGCGCCCTTACTGAAATTCACACCGGGTGGAGCGGAGTGAGAGTGCCCGATTCCTGCGGCCCCCGTCGGCGCGGGCGGTTGACCGGGCGCACCGGCGAAACCGGACGGTGGGCTACCCGGTGCCGTGGGTGCCGGCGGATGGCCTGGTGTAGCCGCGGGACCGATCGGCGGGTTGCCCGGCACCGCGGGCGGATGGCCGGCCGGGGCCGGCGAATACCCGGGCGCGTTCGGTGGGGGATATCCCGGAGCGGTAGGTGGCGGGGTGGGTTCGTCGTCGACGGTGATGCCGAAATCGGTGGCCAGGCCGGCCAATCCGGTGGCGTACCCCTGGCCGATATTGCGGACTTTCCAGCCACCCGCCCGCCGGTACACCTCGGCGAGCAGCACTGTCGTCTCGGAGGTCAGGCCCGTGATGGGCAGTTCGTAGGCACCGGCGCCGGCCTCGGTGATCCGCACGGTGAGCGGAATCGTGCCGAAGGTCCCGGTATCCACCGACGCCGCGACCACCAGCCGGTGGGTGCCGCCGGCCACCGCCGCCAGGTCGATCGTGATCTCACCGGCCACCAACCGCACCGACGAGTCGGGGGATACCGGCTGGTTGTAGAACACGAAATCGGCGTCGCTTCCGACCTTCCCGTTCTCCCGCAGGCACAGGACGGTGAGGTCGATCCCGGCCGGGGCCGCCGATATCCGCACCTGCCCACCTCGTAGCGCGGTATTCGCGCCCTTACCGATCATCTCGGACATCCGCACCGCACCCCTGTCGTTCGTGGCGTTCTCGACCAGGGTAGGGCCGGAACGACTCAGCGGGTGGGGAGCGGTGAGTACAGCAGGTCGGGCTACTCTGGTCGCCCGAGGCGGCGAGTGCTCGCCGCCTGTCCTGGGAGGTGCTGCTGATGCCGGTCGGGAGCCGAGTAGCAGCGGACTCGGGGGCCGATGCCACGGTGGAGCTGCGCTGCGCGCGGTGCGGGCCCGGCAGGGTCCGGGTCCGCACCGCGCGGCGGGCCCTGTCAACGGGCCGCGTAGCTATCGGTCAGGAACTCACACCGCTGAGTTCGTTCGGCACATCCGGCAGCGTCGCCGACCCGGTCACTGTGCCGGCGGCCAGATCGATCCGGTGGATCTGCTTGGTGGCCGGATCGGAGACGTAGGCGGTGCCCTCGCGGACGAACAGCGCGGGACGCGGCTGCTGCCAATCGATCGGCTCCTGCCACGAGTCGATGACCTCGATGGTCCGGCCGACAGTACCGGCGACCGGGTCGATCACATGGATCGCGCCGTCGGTGCCCAGCACCAGCGCCTCACCCTGCGGGCCGCGCGCCAGCGAACGGAAGGTGTAGCTGGTGCCCAGGTCCACCAGCCGCAGCGTGCCCTTTTCGGTATCGATCAGCGAGATACGTTCCGGGCGTTCGAGTTCGGCGAATTCGTCGGTTTTGTAGTCGCCGAGGACGATCGGGGAGACCTCGCTGCCCGCTTGGTTACCGATCCGGCCGTACGGGTCCGGGCTGTCGACCTTGGTGAGTTTGCCGTCCCGGTAGACCAGGACACCGTCCTCACACCCGACGACGAGGGTGTCACCGGCAGCGGTCGCCTCACCGTGTACCCCCGGGCACTTCTCGTTGCGGGCGATCTCCTTGCGGTCGGCGTCCAGGATCATCATCCCGGTCCGCTCCTCCTCGTTGCCGAGGGTGACGGCGAGTTCACCGCTCTCCAGTTCCACAGCCACACCGTGATGTGGTTCGGCGGCCTGGTATTCGGTGGTTTCCGGTGCGCCGCCGGCGAGATCGGCGGGATCGAAGGAGATCACTTTTCCGGTGCCGTCCGAGAAAAGCACAGTGCGGCCGGCATGGCGGACGACATGCCCCGGTTTCGGGCCGGGGAATTCGATATCGGTGAAGTGTGCACCGGCCGCGTCCAGCACTTCGAAACCGTCCGTGGTGGACACGATCACATGCCGATCGTCACCGGCGGGATTGATCCGGTTGAATCCGCTGAGTTCCACCCCGCCGCCGCGCTCCAAGGTGGTGCCGTCCAGTAGATGGATACCGCCGTCGTAGGTAACGGCCAGCGGTTCGGCAATCGCGGTCTGGTCGCCGGAATCGTCGTTGCCGCAGCCGCTCAACGCGACCACCGCAGTGAGCAGGCCGGACAGTGCGACCGCTCTTCTGGTGCCGGATCGATTGTGCATTGTGTTCCCTCATCTTCTTCGTGCTGCCCGCGGCGGCGATCCACCGCGGGGATTGCGGGGTCAGGCGGGCGTAAGGCCGGTCACCATCGCGGTGGTGTTGGCGCGCATCATCTCCAGGTAGGTGGCGGCGCCCGCACCGGGCTCTGTCAGGGATTCGGAATACAAGCCGACGATCCGCACCTGGACACCGGCCTGTTCGGCCAGTGCCTGCGCCAACCGGTCGGGCCGGGCGGAATCCACGAATATCGCGGGTACCCCGGTGGTACGGATGGCGCCGGCCAGGTCGGCGAGATCGGCGGCACTCGGTGAGGCCAGGGTGGTGCCGCCGGGAATCACGGCACCCACCACCTCTAGATCGAACCGCTCTGCCAGATAACCGAATACGTGATGGTTGGTGACCAGTTTGCGGCGTTCGGGTGCCACGGTCGCGAAGCGTTCGGTCATCCATCGCTGCAGGGTGTCGAGTTCGGTGAGATAGCGGTCGGCGTTCGCCCGCACGGCCGCGGTATCGATATCGGGGACCGAGGCGATCACCTCGTCGCGGATCACCTCGACCGCCCGGTGCACCCGCTGCGGGTCGGTCCAGAAGTGCGGGTCGGGTGTGCCCGCGGAATCGCCGGACCGGTAGGGGAGCGGGTCGATCCGGTCACCCACCGACAGTGTCGGCACCCCGGCCTCGGCGGCCGCCGTGACATGCCGGGCCAGGCCTTCTTCCAGGCCCAAACCGTTCTCGACGACGAGGTCGGCCCGGTCGAGCACCGCGGCGTCCTGCGCCGAGAGCGCGAAGGAATGCGGATCGGATCCGGGCGGCATCAGCACCGTGACCGGCGCCGTATCACCGATCACGGCACGGGTGATATCGCCGAGGATATCGGTGGTCACGACGACCCCGCCGCCCCCGGAATCGGTGAGACCGCAGCCGCTCAGCGCGAGTACGCCGGCGACGAGGGCGGCGCAGATACGGGTGATCGTGGTCATCGGCCGGTCTCCACCATCAGGTCGGGGTCGATATCGAAAGAGAAGGTGCGGGCGACCCGCAGATCGTCGGCGTAGTCGATTTCATGGACCGCACGGCGGGCTGGATCGTTGAGGTAGGCCCGTTCGGAATCGACCAGCAGCACCGGCACCGCGGCCGGATCCACGGGCGCGGAAAGCACCCGGTGGTGAGCGGTTTCGGCGCCGGTGGCCGGATCGTAGGCGTGCAGTACGCCGTCGGGGGTGAGGGCGAGAATCGCGGTCCCCGCGCCCGCCGTGGTCGCGGCGGTCACCGGTCCGGTCTCGATCGGCCGCCAGGTGCGCCGGGCGATATCGAGTACCAGAACCCGCGACTCCCGCACCGCCACCAGCACGTCACTGCCCGGCCGGTGGTGGAACTCGGCGACGCTGCCGGTCGTCCCGGCAGGATACGGCAGCTTTTCGGCCGTGAACCGATTGTTCCGCTCGGTCACCAGCAATGCTCCGTCACCGCAGGAGAACACCGCGCCGCGCCGGGTCACCGTGGTTCCGCCCGGATTCGGGCATTGCGGTGTCAATGTCTCGACGGGCTCGTTCTCGCGGGTGCGGATCTCGATCTGCGCCGAACCCGGGGACGCGACGAGCAGGTGCCCACCGTAGGGAACCGCCACACCCTTCACCACGGGGCGGGTGCGCAGCTCCCCCTCATCGAGAGCTGCGCGATCGGCCGGCACGGTGGATCCGGTGTCGAGCACCGCGGCGGATACCACGGGATCGCTTTGGACGGACCGGACGGATCCGTCGACGACACCTACCGGGCGCGGCTGCGCGCGGTAGTAGTGCACATGATCGCCGTGGTCGACGACCCAGCTGCCGCTGTCCACCACGGTGGTCGCGTCGCCGGCGGCGAGATAGGCATAGCGCCCGTCGCCCGCGATTCCGCTGACGCCCGGGACCGGTTCGAGATCCGCGATCTCCTCGGTCACCACATCGAGCAGCCGGACCGCACCCGAATCCCGGTCGGCGATCACCAGCCGCGGCTGCGCGCTCGCACTCTCCTCGGCGCCCTCTACATACCCGTGCGGCACCGATTCCGCCGATTCGGCCGGCTCCTCGCTACCGCAGGCGGCGACCGGAACCACGAGCAGCCCGGACAATGCCACCCGCGCAAGGGTTTTCCTGTTCAATGGTCGTGTGGTCGGGCGGAACCGCCGCGCCTTGCCCGGACGGGAACCGTCGAGTGCGGAGTCGCCGGGGCGCGGTGCGATCGGGCCGCAGGGCGCGGTGCGGGATCCCGGTGAACCGGGGCCGTCGATCGCGGTGGCCACGGAATCACGGCGTCGTGGCGAATGGCCCGCCGCGGGACTTCCGCCGTTGTTCGCCGGTGCGAGCCCGCCTTCACCGCCGTCCCCGGAACCGCCGGTTCCGGGGCGTGCCCGCACTGCGCTGCGAACTCGCGCTACCAGGGCGGACAGGAAGAAGATCAAGACCGCGGTCAACGCGATGGTTGCTCCGGCCGCGGTGCCTGCATGCCAGGAGGCCAACAGCCCCACCACGGTGGACAGCGCGCCGATTCCGGCCGCCATCAGCATGATTTGCGGGATGCGGTGGGTGAAGTAGGTCGCCGCGGCCGGGGGAGCCACGAGTAAGCCCAGAACCAGCAGGGTGCCCACGATGTGGAACGACGCCGCGATCGCCAGCGTGAGCAATGCCAGCAGGGCGATCTGCGCGGCGCGCGGCCGCAGCCCGAGAGTGTGGGCGGTGCGCGGGTCGAAGCTGAGGGCGACGAAGGCGCGATGCCCCGTCACGGTGATCACCAGTGCGACCACCAGTGCCGCGAGCAGGAAGAGCAGATCACCCGGTCGCGTGGCGAGAACATCGCCGAACAGGAACCCGGTCAGGTCGACCGCGAACGATTGCGACCGTGATATCAGGATCACCGCGGTGGCCAGCATCGCCACGAACAGCAGCCCGATCCCGGTATCGGTGGACAGCCGGCGGTTGCGGCTGAGCACCGAGACGCCCGCCGCCATGGCCGACGCGCTCACCAGCGCACCGAGGAGCAGATTTCCGCCGAGCAGCGCGGCCACCGCCACCCCGGGCAGCATCCCGTGCGCCAGGGCTTCCCCGAGAAAAGCCATGCCCCGCACCACAACCCACGTGCCGGCGAGGGCGCACAGGCACGAGACCAGCAGTCCGCCCCAGAGAGCCCGTTGTACGAATGAAACCTCGAACGGGGCGATCAGCCAATCCATGATCGAACACTGTAAACTGATAACGATTGTCATTACAAGTTGGTTGCGGGAGTCACAGTATGCGCACGGCGGATATCGAAATCACCGGCCTGTCGGCGGGATACCGGGACAACCCGGTATTGCGCGACGTCACCGCGACCCTGCCGGGTGGCCGGGTGACCGCGCTGATGGGTCCCAACGGCTCCGGGAAATCCACCCTGCTCGCGGTGCTCGCCGGCATCCTGACTCCGGCATCCGGCGCGGTCGACCGCCCCGGCACCCAGCGCCCGGCGCTGGTCGTCCAGCAGCAGTCGGTCCCGCCGACCCTGCCGATCACGGTCGCCGAAACCGTCGCGATGGGTCGCTGGGCGCAGCGCGGTCTCTGGCGCCGGCTCACCCGCGCCGACCGGGCCGTGGTCGCGGACTGCCTGGCGCGCATGGATATCGCCGAACTAGCCGGCCGCCGCCTGGATACCCTGTCCGGCGGCCAGCGCCAGCGTGTCCTGCTGGCCCGCGCGCTGGCGCAGCAATCGGATCTGCTGCTCCTGGACGAACCGAGCACGGGATTGGACACCTCGGCCCAGGAAGCAATCGGTGCCGCGGTCCGGGAGGCCGCAGCAGCCGGGATCACGGTCGTGCACGCCACCCACGATCTCGCCGATGTCCGGCATGCGGACCACTGCGTCCTGCTGCGTGGCGGCCGGGTCGTGGGAACGGGGGAACCCGAGGCCGTCCTCGCCGCTGCGGCGTAGACCGCGGTGATGGCGGGGCAGCGAACCCTGGTGCGACGGTGAGAAGATCCTCTACTGTTTGTCTCACCCGCGCCCATAAGCGACGACAAGGAGGTCGGATCGTGGACTCCAGCGAGTGTGCCGCGGCACCGGCCGCCGGGTCGGCGAGCGCCGGAATCCGTCGAGGGGAGAGTCGCAGTGCAGAACAGACCCACGGCAGCCGAGCTGCTGGAATCACTCGCCGAACTGCTGGAGGACACCCTGCTGCCGGCACTACCCGCCGATCTGCAGCATCGTGCGCGGGTCGGCGCCAATCTGGCGCGCATCCTGGGGCGTGAGGTCGAACTCGGCCCCGCCGCGGCCGCCCGGGAGAAGGAACTGCTCGAGGCCGTTCCGGCCGGTGACGAAGAAGCGCTCTGGCAGGCTCTGGCCGAGGTGGTGCGGGCCGATCTCGCTATCGCCAAACCGGGCTACGACAGCTGGGAAGGTGAGTGAGCGTGGCAGTGGCGAAGCGTGATCACCCGGGGCCTCGCGCAGTGGAGGCGGTATGAGTACCGACCCCGCCCGTGGCCTCGCGGATTTCCTCACCGGAGAACTCGGTGATCAGGTCACCATCTCCGATTTCCGGTTCCTCTCGGCCGGCGCGCGGCGCCGCAATATCGCCTTCACCGCTACCGTCGGTGACGCTCCGCGGCGTCTGGTCGCGACTGTGGTGCCGCCGGCCGTCGAACTCATGCCCGTCGAAGCGGAAGCCGGTGTCCGGGAGCTGGCGCGCGCACACGGCGTGCCTGTTCCGGAAGTCGTCGCGACATGCACCGACACCTCCTACGTCGGTGAACCGTTCCTGATCTCCGAACATATCGACGGCGATACCGTGCCACGCCGGGTGCTGCGCACCCTCGCCGCCGCCGGGACCGCGGAGCACACCGCTCGGCAGTGGGGCGCGGCCATGGCCCGGCTGCACAGCATCGACCCGGCCCAGGCCCCGGAATCCGTGCCGGCGGCCGGTGCCGACCCCGCCGCCGAACATCTCGCCGAGGTGACTGCGGTGGTGGGCGAGCTCCTGGCCGACCGGCCCGTGTTCTCGCTCGCCCTGCGCTGGCTGGAAAAGCGGCTGCCCGGCCCGCCGCCGCGGCCCGCGCTCGTGCACACCGATATGCGCAACGGCAACCTGATCATCGGCGCGGACGGGTTGCGGGCCGTCCTCGACTGGGAGGGCACGCAACGGTTCGGTGACCCCATGCGTGATGTGGCCTGGCCCGCGCTGCGTATGTGGCGGTTCCGGGAGGACGCAAAGGAATTCGGTGGTTTCGCCGACCGCGGCACCTTCGTCCGCGGCTACGAGGAGGCGGGCGGCACCTTCGATCCGGACCGCTACCGCTGGTGGAAGGTGATGGGCACCCTGTACTGGGGTGCCGGCCTGGCCCAGCAGGCGGCCGCCCACCTGGACGGCACCGTCCGCGATATCGTCATGGCCGCCAGCGGGCGCCGTGTCTCGGAGATCGAATGGGATCTGCTCATGCAGATCCGTCCCGCTGCGAAAGCTTAGGAGTCACCGTGGATTTCGAACTGCCCGCCGACCTACGCGCCTATCTGGCCGAACTCGACGAGTTCATCGAACGCGAGATCGAACCCCTCGAACAGACCGGTGACAACATCCGGTTCTTCGACCACCGCCGCGAGGACGCCCGCACCGATTGGGACCGTGGCGGCCTGCCGAGTGCCGAATGGGAGGAACTGCTCGCCGAATCCCGGCGTCGCGCCGATGCCGCCGGCCATTACCGCTACGCCTTCCCGAAGGAGTTCGGCGGCCGCGACGGGACCAATCTCGGGATGGCCGTGATCCGCGAGCATCTCGCGCACCGCGGACTGGGCCTGCACTGCGATCTGCAGAACGAGCACGCCATCGTCGCCAACAATGTCGGGCTGCTGCTGATGCTGGAATACGGTTCCCCGGCGCAGAAAGAGCAGTGGGTGGACGGTCTGGCGGCCGGCACCCGGTTCTTCGCCTTCGGTATCACCGAACCCGAACACGGTTCCGACGCCACCCATATGGAGACCACCGCCGTCCGCGACGGCGACGACTGGGTGATCAACGGGACCAAGACCTGGAACACCGGCGTCCATATCGCCGACGCCGACCTCATCTTCGCCCGCACCTCCGGCAACGCCGGCGACGGCCGGGGCATCACCGCATTCCTGGTCCCCACCGACGCGCCAGGGTTCGAGGTCGAGGAATACCTGTGGACCTTCAATATGCCCACCGACCACGCGCGGGTTTCGCTCACCGGCGTCCGGGTACCGGATTCGGCGATCTTCGGGCAGGAGGGCCGGGGGCTGGCCGTGGTCCAGCATTTCTTCAACGAGAACCGCATCCGGCAGGCCGCCTCCAGTCTCGGCGCCGCACAGTACTGCGTCGACCGGGCCGTCGCCTACGCCAACGAGCGCAAACCGTTCGGCAAACCGCTGTCGTCGAATCAGGCCATCCAATTCCAGCTGGTCGAACTGCACACCCAGTGCGAGATGCTGCGCGCCCTGGTGCACAAAACCGCCTGGTCGATGGATAGGTACGGCACGTTCGCGGTGTCCGAGCAGGTCTCGATGTGCAACTACTGGGCCAACCGCCTCTGCTGTGAAGCCGCCGACCGGGCCATGCAGGTGCACGGCGGTCTCGGCTACTCGCGCTACACCCCGTTCGAACATATCTACCGCCACCACCGCCGCTACCGGATCACCGAGGGCGCCGAGGAGATCCAGATGCGCCGGGTGGCGGGCTACCTGTTCGGATTCATGGATCGTGCTGCGGTGAAAGGCGTCGGCGGCACCACCGGTCAGGGGTAGCCTGCGGCCGCGCCCCGCCGTATGCCTCGTAACGTAGCGATCCCTCCAGGCAAGGAGCTTCCATGACTCATCCGGCAGTACGCATCGAACGCAACGGCCCGGTTTTCACGGTGATCCTGTCGCGCCCCGAAGCCCGCAATGCCGTGGACGGCCCGACCGGCGCGGCGCTGTACGAGGCGTTCACCGCTTTCGACAACGACGAGTCGGCGGCGGTGGCCGTGCTCTGGGGCGAGGGCGGAACCTTCTGCGCCGGTGCCGATCTCAAATCCGTGGGCACCGAGCGGGGAAACCGGCTGGCCGCCGACGGCCCCGGCCCGATGGGGCCGAGCCGGATGCGGCTCGGTAAACCCGTGATCGCCGCGGTCGCCGGGCATGCCGTTGCCGGCGGTCTGGAGTTGGCGATCTGGTGCGATCTGCGGGTCGCGGCCGAGGATGCGGTATTCGGTGTGTTCTGCCGCCGCTGGGGAGTTCCGCTCATCGACGGCGGCACCGTGCGCCTGCCTCGGCTGATCGGCACCGGGCGGGCCATGGATCTGGTACTCACCGGCCGCCCCGTCAGCGCGCCGGAAGCCCTGTCCATGGGGCTGGTGAACCGGGTCGTGCCCGCCGGCGACGAACGCGCGGCCGCCGAGGAACTGGCCGCCGAGATCGCCCGCTTCCCGCAGACCTGCGCCCGCCAGGACCGGCTCTCTTTGCTCGAACAGGAAGGTATGGCCGAGCAGGAAGCCCTGGCCAACGAATGGGAACACGGCTTGATCTCCCTCGCCGACGCCGCGACCGGCGCTCGCCGCTTCGCCGACGGTGCGGGCCGCGGCGGGTCCTTCGCCGACTTGGGCTGACGGACCCTCAACCAGGCAGGTGCGGCATGACCTCCGCCGCGAACAACTCCATGGTTGCGGCGGCCTGCTTCGCGCCGGTCATGAAGATCACCGAATCGATTCCCTGCTCCGCGCGTTCGGTCAGCCGGTCCACCAGCATGGCCGGTGTACCGACGTAGCCTTCGTCGATCGCGAACGCTTCGGCCCCGTAATGCCGGCGCGCCCGGGCCTGGACCTCGGGGAGATCACGTTCGTTCTCGGCGATCGCCAGTATTGCCTGGTGGGAGCGGCGGATCGAGGCGGGGTCGCGGTCGATGCGGCCGCATTCGGCGTCCAGCAGTTCGGCCGACCGGCGGTGGTCGCGCAGGCCGTAGGTGGGAACGTTCCAGACGTCGGCGTAGCGCGCGACCAGCGGCAACGTGTACTTCGGGCCCGTACCTCCGATATGGATAGGCGGGCGCGGGCGCTGAATCGGGCCGGGCACATTGGCAATATCGCTGACCTGGTAGTGCTCGCCTTCGAACGAGGTTCGCTCGCGGGCGAACATCGAGGTGATGATCTCGAGCGCTTCGCCCAGCCGTTCGGCCCGTTCGCGCGCCGGACCCCAGGGCACTCCGGCCTGCTGATGTTCGCCGGGAATCGAACCGCTGCCGAGCCCGAATTCGAGCCGCCCACCGGAGATCACGTCCAGTGACGTCGCCATCCGGCCGAGTACCACCGGATGCCGGAAGTTGTTGCACAGCACCAGGGCGCCCACCCGCAACGTCGTGGTGCCGGCGAGCAGTGCGGTCGCCGCGGTCCACGCTTCCAGGGCAGGATGTTCGGGCAACCCGGGTGCCCAGAGATGGTCGAAGAGCCAGAAGTTGGTGAAACCGGTGCGTTCGGCCGTTTTCGCGAGATCCATCAGGGGCCGGTACTCCGAAACCAGCTGCGGTACATAGATGCCGAATTCCACCGCACCGAAGGTAGCAGTAACAGCCACGATGAGAGCCGTTTCCGGGTCGGGCGGATGGGGTGGGAATCGTGCGCGGTTCCCACCGCCCACACCCTCGATAACTACGCTGTGTAGTAGAAGCTAGACTTCCGTTATGGCCTCGGATGCGAACCGCGTTTTGCGTGGCGTATCCGTCGGCGCGCTCTCGGCGATCGTCACGGCCGCGGCGCACGGCGCCGGGGGTGGGGCGCTTCCGTCCGAAGCGGGCGCCTTACTGCTCATCGTCGTATGCGCGGCCATCAGCTGTGCCGCGGCATCGAAGCGCCGAATATCGCGAATCCGCCTGATGGGCGCCCTCGCGGCTGCGCAGGCACTCGGCCATTTCGCCCTGTCGGCGATGGACGGACACCCGCACAGCGCGACGGTCGACAACCGCATGCTCTGGGCGCATCTGGTGGCGGTCGTCGCGGGGGCCTATCTCATCGATGCCGCCGAGCGGGGTTCCCGGTGGGCGGTTTCCACACTCCGGCGCGTAGTACCCGGCCCGGGACCCGTGCCCATCGTCCGGACAATGCGGGTGCCGGTGACGGTCTATCGGGTCACCCGCACATCGCGACTCGTCGACCTCTCCGGCACCGGCACCCGCGGCCCTCCGGCCGCCGACTGATCCGCTCCACCACCCGGCAGAACGGGTAGTGCTGTCGAGCAGCGGGTTGCCGTCCGCGACCCGGCAGCGCCACCGGCCTCCTCCGGCAGATCGGTGACCGCCTGCTCGGTCTCGATCGGTCCGTGCCCGAGGTCACGAGACGGTGGGGCGGAAAAATTTCACCTGACGACAGGACGAGACATCGACGAGATCTCGTCCCGACCGGAGCTGCCCCGCCCTCGGGTTGTCTCGTTGCTCGATATCGGTGAGCGCGATCCGTATATCCGTGTGCCGTGTGCCGTGTGCCGTGTGCGCGAGCTGCGAGCCGCGTGCGAGCCGTGTGGTGGGAACAGTGCATGCTCGCCGACTTCCGAATCGAAAGTGATCACAAATGAAAACATCGATCCGACGCAGCGTCTTCGTGACGGCGCTGTCGTTCGCCGCCGCATTCGCGGGGGCCTGTTCCAGCGATGATGCGGAATCCGCTCACCGCGAGGCCGATTCCGTGGTTGTCCACGAACAGTGGGTGAAGGCCGCCGATTCCGGGATGACGTCGGCATTCGCCGAATTCCGCAATTCTGCCGATAGCGAGGTTCGTGTGGTCGCCGCGTCCTCACCTGCGGCCGGATGGGCCGAACTCCACGAGATCGCGCCGGGGGATACCGGTGCGCCGGTGATGCGGCCGAAAGCCGGAGGTTTCGTCATCCCCGCCGACGGCACCTACACACTCGCCGCCGGCGGCGACCACCTCATGCTCATGGATCTGCTCGCTCCGCTGACACCCGGTGCGGAAACCGAGATCACCCTCGAATTTGCGGACCGGTCCACCATGACCTTCACCGCGCAGGTTCGCGATTTCGCGGGCGCCCAGGAGAACTACCAGCCGGGCGGCGGCGATACTGCCGATGCCCCGGCCGCCCCGTCGACCCCCGCGCACGGTGGGTGAGCGGGACCCGCGGCGGCGCGCGATGAGCCGTCGGCGGCTGCTCGGCGCGAGCGCCGCCGCCGTCGGTGCCGCGGGAGCCGGTGCGGGAATCTACGGTGTCGTCGACGGAGCCGAGCGTGCGGAAGCCGGCACCGGAACCGATACCGTCGCCTGGGACGGCCCGCGCCAAGCCGGGATCGCGACCAGCCCGCCGCAAGCGCACGCGATATTCGCCGGACTCGACCTGTTGCCGAAGGTGGGTCCCGCCGAGCTGATCGGCATCATGAAGGTCTGGACGGCCGATATCGCCAGGCTCACGCAGGGCCGGCCCGCGCTGGCGGATACCGAACCCTATTTGGCCGCCGCGCCGGCGCGGCTCACCGTGACCGTCGGATACGGTCCCGGTGTCTTCGTGGCGCTCGGCCGGCCGGATGCCGCGCCGCCGTGGCTGACGCCGCTACCCGCGTTCACCATCGACCGCCTCGACCCGGCTTACACAGGTGCGGATCTGGCGCTGCAGGTCTGCGCCGACGATCCGGTCACCGTCGCGCACGCGGTGCGGGTTCTGCTGAAGAACGTCAGGTCGCTGGTCACCGTGCGGTGGACGCAGCGCGGGTTCCGTCGTGCCCGGGGTACCGAAACCCCGGGCACGACGATGCGCAACCTGATGGGGCAGGTGGACGGTACGACCAATCCGGAACCCGGTACCGCGGATTTCGATTCGCTGGTGTGGGACGACGGCGCCGACCGGCCGTGGATGCGGGACGGAACCTCGATGGTGATCCGCAGGATCCGGATCGAACTCGATACCTGGGACGAGCTGGACCGGCCCGGTCGCGAGCTCAGCGTCGGCCGCACACTGTCCACCGGGGCTCCGCTTACCGGTGGACACGAAACCGATGAACCCGATTTCACGGCAACCGACCGCAACGGCATACCGGTCATCCCGCCGGGTGCGCATATCGCCCGCGCCCACCACACTCATGCAGGTGAACGGATCTTCCGGCGCGTCTACAACTACGACGATCCGCCGGTGCCGGGGCAGGTATCGAACTCGGGTCTGCTGTTCGTCTCGTTCCAGCGCGATATCACCGCCCAGTTCGTGCCCATTCAGCGACGCCTCGACGAATTCGACGCGCTCAACGAATGGACCACCCCCGTCGGGTCCGCGGCATTCGCGATCCCACCGGGAATCGGCTCGGGTAGCTATATCGGCGAGGAGCTGTTCGGGCGCTGACACAGCGCGATGTGCCGGGTGCCCCGGCGCACGGCGGTTTCCGTCCACGGCCTCGGCGTGGCGAGCCGCGGGGCACCCGGCCGGCGCGTGCCCTGCGGTTTCGTGCTTCGGTCCGGCTGCTCTGGATTGTGGCCGAAGTCTTCGGCGCGGGCGGTGCGGTGGCACCTTTCCCAGGTGCCCCGCGCCGGCTCACAGGATCGGGAGATCGGGTGGTATCTGCAGCGCCACGGTGATCAGGGAGTGGACGCGGGCGCTGATCAGGGTGAGTAGGCCGTGGACTTCGGAGGGGGCGGTTTCGGCGACCGTGTGCAGGAGTTTGAGGTCGTCGTCGAGCCGGGCCAGGGCATCGCTGATATCGCCTGTCCCGGCGGTGAGGGCTTTGGTGATCTCCTCGAGTGAGAGCCCTTGGGCTTCGAGTTGCCGGATCAGGTGGACGCGGGCGATATCGGCGTCGTCGTAGAGCCGATAGCCGCCGGCGGTGCGTTCGGCGGGGGTCAGCAGGCCCAGACTCGTGTAGTAATCGACCGTTCGCGGGCTGACCTCGGCGCGTGTGGCGAATTCACCGATTCTCAGTAGGGACGACATCGGTCACCTCCCTTCCCTCCTACCATACAGTGCCGCGTGCTAGTGTGGGTTCTATGTCCACGAGCGGGACTCCACGACCGCACCGGCACGCGATGGCCGGCCGGGTGTGTCACCTGCACATGTCGACGTTCCCCGCAGTACGCGGCCCCGGGGTCGCGAGTGCGGGCGCCGCATGACGGCCGGCTCGGCGTGGCGGCCCGGACGGCCGGCGAATTGTTGCCTCGGTGCACGGTGGCCGCGGGGCGGATTCCGGTACATCGCAGGGCATTCCTTGACCGCACGAGATCAGGAGTAGCAGAAATGAGTGTCAGTCTCGCCAAAGGCGGCAATGTCTCGCTGTCCAAGCAAGCGCCGAACCTGACCGCGGTCGCGGTCGGCCTGGGCTGGGACGTCCGCTCCACCACCGGCGCGGAGTTCGACCTGGACGCCAGCGCCATCGCCACCGGCGCGGAACACAAGGTCGTCTCGGACCAGCATTTCGTGTTCTACAACAACCTGCGCTCGCCGGAGGGCAGCATCGAGCACACCGGCGACAACCTCACCGGTGAAGGTGAGGGCGACGACGAGGTGATCAATGTCGATCTGGCGGCCACGCCCGAAACGATCACCAATATCTTCTTCCCCGTGTCGATCCACGAGGCGGATGCGCGCCAGCAGTCGTTCGGGCAGGTCCGCAACGCGTTCATCCGGGTCGTCGACCGTGGCACGGGATCGGAACTCGCGCGCTACGACCTGACCGAGGACGCCTCGACCGAGACGGCGATGGTGTTCGGTGAGCTCTACCGCCACGGCGCGGAATGGAAGTTCCGCGCGATCGGGCAGGGCTACGCGTCGGGTCTGGCGGGGATCGCCCGCGACTACGGCGTGAATATCTGACGTTCCCACCGATAGGAGAAATACACACCTGATGGGCATCGACTACAACAAAAAACCGGCGCCGGTCGACCGGTCGGCGCCCGGCGCCGACCCGGCGGTCAGTCTGCACAAATTGACCCTGACCAAGACCGAACGCAGCGTCAACCTCACCAAAGCCGGTGAACGTCAGGGTGTGATGCGGGTCAACCTGAACTGGAGCAACCCGCAACCGGTCAAAACCGGTTTCTTCGCCAAACTCCTCGGGGGCGGCGGTATCGACCTGGATCTGGGCTGTCTCTACGAGCTCGCCGACGGCTCCAAAGGAGTCATCCAGGCGCTGGGCAACAGCTACGGCGAACTGCACAAGCGGCCTTTCATCGCCCTGGACCGCGACGACCGCACCGGTACCGTCGCCGGCGGGGAGAACCTGCACATCAACCTTGCCGATCCGGCCGCCTTCCGCCGGATCCTGGTGTTCGCGATGATCTATCGGGGCGCGGCGAACTGGGCGGCGGTCGACGGTGTGGTCACGATGTTTCCGACCTCCGGCCCGCAGATCGAGGTCCCCCTGGATTCCGCCGTCGACGGTGCGCAGATCTGTGCGGTCGCCATGCTGACCGACAGCGGTAGCGGGCTGACCGTCCAGCGCGAAGTCGAATACATCTCCGGCAGCCAGGCCGACCTCGACCGCGCCTACCAGTGGGGGATGCGCTGGGCAGCGGGACGCAAATAGCGCCTGTCCCGGCCGGAAACCTTTCCCGACCTTGTTCCTCGGACAAAGAGAGCAGATGAGACGCGCCAAGCGCAAATACCGACAACCCGGCTCGCCCAGTGATGAGCAACCTCCCGGAACCCCTCGGGAGGTGAGGTCGTGGTGACCGTGCTCAACATTGTGCTCGGTATCGCCGTGGTCCTGCTGATCACCGCGCTGACCGGGTACTTCGTCGCCCAGGAATTCGCGTATATGGCCGTGGACCGCTCCCGGCTCAAAGCCCGCGCCACCGATGGTGACAAGGCCGCCGGGCGCGCGCTGCGCGTCACGCGCCGGACATCGTTCATGCTCTCCGGTGCCCAATTGGGTATCACCGTCACCGGGTTGCTGGTGGGCTATGTCGCCGAACCTCTCATCGGTCGCGGCCTCGGCGAACTACTCGGGGGCATCGGCATACCCACCGCGGTCGGCGTCGGCGTCGGCGCGGTGCTGGCCATCGCGTTCTCGACCCTGGTGCAGATGCTGTTCGGTGAGCTGGTTCCCAAGAATCTGGCAATCGCCCGGCCCGAACCGGTGGCGCGCTGGCTGGCCGCATCGACCACGGTGTACCTGAAGGTATTCGGGTGGCTGATCCGGTTGTTCGACCAGTCGTCGAACCTGCTGCTGAAGGCGCTGCGCATCGAACCGGTACACGATGTGGAGCATTCGGCCACCCCGCGCGATCTCGAACATATCGTCGCCGCTTCCCGCGACGCCGGTGAACTCCCACCCGAGCTGTCGACTCTGCTCGATCGCATCCTGGACTTTCCGACCAGCACCGCCGAGCATGCCATGATCCCGCGCGCCCGGGTCGACACCGTGCATATCGACGACACCGTCGCCGATGTGCTGGCCCGGATGCGCACCGGGCATACCCGCTACCCGGTCGTCGGCACGTCCACCGATGATCTGCGCGGGGTGATCCACCTGCACGACCTGCTCGCCGGCGCGGCCGACGGCACCGCGGGCGACCGGCTGCGGCCCGCGGTCCTGGTGCCCGAAACCTTGCCGCTGCCGGAGGTCGTGACCCGGCTGAGTACGCAGCGTGAGGAAATGGCGCTCGTCGTCGACGAATACGGTGGTTTCGCCGGGATCGTCACCGTCGAGGACATCGCCGAAGAACTCGTCGGTGAGATCGCCGACGAACACGATCCGAGTACCGCCGGCGATATCGTCGCCGAGGGCGACGGCTGGCGGGTGGCCGGTGATGTGCACCTCGACGAAGTCGAACGCCGGCTCGAACTGAGCCTGCCCGCCGGTGATTACGAAACGATCGCCGGTCTGGTCATCGCCGTCTTCAACGGATTGCCCGATGTCGGTGACCGGATCGATATTCCGCTGCCCCGGGACGGCGCCGATTTCCTCGACGACCAGCCGGCACCGCGCCGGAGTGTGACCGCGCAGGTGCGTGGTGTCGAGAACCACGTTCCTTCCTCGGTGTTCCTCACCGTGCGCACCGAATCGCAGGAGACCGGCGATGAGTAACCCCTGGGTCGTTGTGGCCGTCACCGTCGGATTGATCGCCGCGAGCGCGTTTTTCGTCGCGGTCGAATTCGCGCTCATCGCCGCGCGCCGCCACCGCCTCGAAGACGCCGCACCCGGCAGCCGCGCGGCGCGCGCGGCGTTGCGCAGCTCCTCGGAGCTGTCGGTACTGCTGGCCGGCTCCCAGCTCGGTATCACGGTATGTACCCTTGCCCTGGGTGCGACCACCAAACCCGCTGTGCACCACTGGCTCACACCCCTGTTCGAGGGCTTCGGCGCGCCCTTGTGGGCCGCCGATATCGTCGGGTTCGTCCTCGCGCTGATCATCGTGACGTTTCTGCACCTCGTCGTCGGTGAGATGGCACCCAAATCCTGGGCCATCGCGCACCCGGAGAAATCGGCTACGATCCTGGCCCTCCCGATGCGTGCCTTCATGTGGCTCACCCGCCCCTTGCTGACCGCGCTCAACCACGCGGCCAACTGGTGCCTGCGCAAAGCCGGGGTCAGCCCCGTCGACGAAGTCGAAACCGGGCAGGATCCGGCGGCGCTGCGCCACCTCGTCGAACACTCCGCCACCGCCGGCACCCTCGACGAGCGATACCACGGCAACCTCACCAGTGCGCTCGAACTCGAACAGCTCACCGTCGCCGATATCGTGCGCCCCAACACCACCCCCAGTGCGGTGGCGCCCGACGCCGCGCCCGAGACGATCCAGGCCACCTCACGCGAGACCGGGCACCTGCGGTTGCTGGTCCGCGACCGCACCCGGATCGAAGGAGTCCTGCACGTCCGCGACAGTCTGCAGGCCGGTGCCACCACCGCTCGGCAGCTGATGCGGCCGGTGCTGACCCTGACCGCCGCTGTTCCGGTGTACGAGGCGCTGCGCACCATGCGGGAAACCCGCAGTCACCTCGCCACCGTTACCGCCCCCGATACCGGCGAACTCATCGGACTCATCACCATCACCGATGTCCTCCAGCGACTGCTCCCCGCAGCCTCCACGGACAAGGCATCACGGGAGAGCGGTGGCGCCGCACGCAGGCAGGCGGGTCACCCACCAGCAGGACGGTAGGAAACGTCTCGGTCCGCAAGTCGACAGGATTCTGTGTGCCGGTGCTCCACCTCCGCTAGCCGCGGGCATCGCGTTCGGGAATCACCCTGTCCGCCCGGCCGCCGACCCAGGTGGCCAGCAAGGGGAACAACAGGACCGTGGTGGCACCGGCGGCGACCAGGGTGGAGGCCATGGACGCGGTCATGAGTTCGCCCCGCACCGCGACCTGAGTGACCGCGACGATGATCGGCAGGCCTGTTGCCGCGTACAACGCCAGCTGGACCCGTTCGTGCGGGTGTTCGAGATTCGCGCCGTGCGGGACGAATTCTTCGCTCAGCCACACCGTCGAACCCCGCGCCACCCCGATCGCCACCACGAACAGCACCCACATCAGGGGTTCGGTGGCCACGGCCGCGGGGTCGATACCCATTCCCGAGGTGACGAAGAAGATCGGGATGAGAACCCCGTAGCCGATGGTCTCCAGGGAATCCTGGATCTCCGGATGCGTTTCGGCCATGAGCCGGCGCAGGACGAGGCCCGCCGCGAATGCGCCGAGCACCACATCGAGTTCGAACACCTCCGCCACGGTCATGAGGACCAGCAGCAGCAGGAACACCAGGCGTACCGGGAGCTGGGTGGTTCCGGTGGCGAGGGCGGTCATCACTCGATCGGCGCCGGGATGGCGATCCAGGATGCGCTGCGGTACCCACGCCACCACCGCGGCCGCGGCCCCGAAAAGGATCAGGACCACCACCGAAGCCAGCAGATTGTGCCCGGTGAGCAGGATGGACATGGCCAGCACCGGCCCCAGTTCGCCCACCGCCCCGTGCGCCAGTACGGCGCGGCCGAGCGGCTGCTCCAGCACACCGTCCTGTTTCACGATCGGCAGCAGGGTGCCGAGCGCGGTGGAGCTGAGCGCGATGGCTACCGCGATGAGCGCCGTGAACCCGGCATCGGTCGCCGCCAGCCACACCAGCAGCAGGGCCAGCACCAGCCCGGCCAGCCAGGTCAGCCAGGCCGTGCGGCCGGGTTTGCCGCCGAGGAGTTTCGGATCCAATTCGTAGCCGGCGAGCAGGAACAACATGCCCAGCCCGAGCTCGCTGAGCAGGTCGACACCGCCACCGGTGCCCGCGAGCGCCAGGACATGCGGCCCCAGAACGACGCCCAGGCCGAGTAATAGCACCACATCGGGGATCAGTCCGCGTAGTAGCCGCGACAGCAGCGGGGCCGCCACGGCGGCGGCCGCGATCCAGAACAGCGAGACAATCGCCGACGGTTCCGACTCCACGGACGCCGCCCATACCGTCATTCGATCATGGTCGCATCGTGGCGCCCGCACCCCCGGCGCCGACACGGCGAAGCGCTGTTACTGTTCCGTGCCGGTCGCCGGTTGTTCAGATACGCCGGGTGTCCCAGGTGGCGATCGCCCAGATGATCACGATATCCAGGGCGATGATCAGAATCGACCACAGCGGGTAGTAGGGCAGCCACAGAAAGTTCACCACGATCGACAGCGCGGCCAGGCCGATGGCCGTGACCCGCGCCCACGTGGCGCCGGTCATCAGCGCGAGCGAGGTGAGGATCAGCAGGATGCCGAAAACGATATGCACCCAGCCCCAACTGGAGAGATCGAGCTCGTAGACGTACTGGGGACCGGAGACGAACACCTCGTCCTCGGCGACCGCGGAGATGCCCTGGAAAAGGGTGATGAATCCCGCGGTGAGCAACAGCGCGGCGGCGGCGATGGACGCGCCACCGGCCACCGCCTGTTTCACCGGTTGTCCTTCTTCGGGCGCCGCATGTGCCCCGGTCCGGGGGGCCTGCGCTGCGGGCTGGGTGGTCATAGTGCTCCCTTCGGGACGGGAGGGGCCAACACCGGACCCTGAGAACTGATCGCCGATGACGCCCTCATACGCCACACTTCGATTCCCTTGTTCTGAGGGGGGATTATGCCACTGGCCAGGTAGTTCGAACAGAACTGCGCGGTTTCGGTGCCGAGTCGCGATACTGCGGAAAAATAATCCGGCGGGTTGTCGATCCGCCGGCTCCTCGTTCGACCTATGGGTGAAAGGGTTCGAACGGGGCCCTACGACACAAGGGAGACCGACCATGAAATACATGCTGATCATGCGCGCGACCGACGAAGCCTTCGCGCAGATGGGGGAGATCGATTTCGACCAGATGCTGGAAACGGTCGGCCGGTTCAACGACGAGCTCATCCGGGCGGGCGTGCTGCTCGCCGCGGAAGGCCTCGACGATGCCGCCGACGGAGTGGTCGTCGACTATTCCTCCGCGGACCCGGTGGTCACCGACGGCCCCTACGGCGAGACCAAGGAGCTTTTCAACGGCTTCTACATTCTCAACGTCGCCTCCAAGGAAGAGGCCGTGGAATGGGCCAAGCGGATGCCGATGACCGGGGCAGGCTTCAAAACCGAGGTCCGCCGGGTCAGCACCATCGACGAATTCCCGCAGGACAATATCTGGATCCAGAAGGAGCGGGCCTGGCGCGAAGCCACCGGTCAGCTCTGAGGAGTGCCGACGGTGGCCGGTCACGAAGGCCGGGAGGCGGTCGCGGCGGTCTGGCGGATCGAATCCGCACGGATCGTCGGCGCCCTCACCCGCTACACCGGCGATTTCACCCTCGCCGAAGATCTCGCCCAGGAGGCACTCGCCGAAGCCCTGGTGACCTGGCCGCGGGAAGGGGTGCCGCGAAACCCGGCCGGCTGGCTGCTCACGGTCGGCAAACGGCGCGCCATCGACGGTTTCCGCCGGCGCGCCGCGCTCGACGACCGCTACACCGCCCTCGCCCGCGATCTCGGCGAGGGCGGTATAGCCGCGGGCAGTGACGCGGCGGCGCGGGCAGGGGAGGAGCTGTGGGATCCGGACCGGATCGACGACGATGTGCTGGCGCTGATGTTCATCTCCTGCCATCCGGTGCTGTCACCGGAGGCGCGGGTGGCGTTGACCCTGCGCGTTGTCGGCGGTCTGACCAGCGACGAGATCGCGCGCGCCTTCCTGGTGCCGACGGCCACCGTACAGGCGCGGATCACCCGGGCGAAGAAAACTCTCGCCGCGGCCCGCGTGCCGTTCGAGGTACCACCCGCCGCCGAGCGGCCCGCGCGGCTGGGCTCGGTCCTGCGGGTGGTGTACGTGATCTTCACCGAGGGGTCGTCGGCGAGTTCGGGCACCGACCTGATCCGAGTCGACCTCGCCGCCGAAGCACAACGCCTGGCCCGTGTGCTGACCCGGCTGGTCCCGGACGAACCGGAAGCCCAGAGCCTGCTCGCGCTCCTGGAACTCACCGCCGCACGTTTTCCCGCCCGCACCGGTCCCGACGGTGCGCCGGTGCTGCTGGAACAGCAGGACCGGCGCCGCTGGGACCGCAGCGCCATCCGCCGCGGGCGGGCCGCCCTGGCCCGGGCCGGGAAAGCCGGGCGTGGACTCGGGATCTACGGTTTACAGGCCGCGATCGCGGAATGCCATGCCGTGGCGCCGTCGGTCCCGGAAACCGATTGGGAGCGAATCGTTGTGCTCTACGAGGCGCTGGGCCGGCTGGCACCGTCGCCGGTGGTCGAGGTGAACCGGGCGGTGGCGGTCTCCATGGCCCACGGCCCGGCCGCTGCCCTGGAGATCGTCGACGAACTCGTGGCCGCCGGTGCGCTGCCCGGCTCGCATCTGCTGCCGAGCGTCCGCGGCGAACTGCTCATCCGCCTCGGCCGCCCGGCGCAGGCGCGCACGGAACTGGAACACGCGGTGGCCCGCTGCGGAAACGAACGCGAACGCGCGGTACTCCAAGACAAGATCCGGCGCCTCGACTCCTGACCCGGTGAGTCGACAGGCCGCGCCCAGAACGCGGGACGTGCAGCCGCAGCCGGCGCCGTCACTCGGGACTCCGGACGGCCTCGGCTGGACGCCGCCTCGGTGACGCTCGCGATCACGCTCTATCGGAGCCGGTTGAGCCGCGTAGTCATGGCGGCAGCCGCCCGGAGACCATCGAGCAGGGACCAGTTGCGGCGGGTCGACCTGGTGACTCCGCGGCCCTCGACGCTCCATGAGCATCACCGACCTCGACGGCCCACCGCCACCGGTTCGAGGCGGGGCGGCCCGCTCTTCGTCACCGTTCCCCTTCAGCCTGATCCCACCGGCGCTCCGGCGCGGGCCTTGTCCGCAAGTTGGGCGGGTAAGCGGTCGTGGCGCAGGTACTCCCGGGTGAAATGCGCGATGCCGTGGGTGAGTGAGCGCAGATCCACCGCGTAGCGGGCGAGTTCCGATTCGGGTACTTCGGCGCGGATCAGCGTCCGCCCCGCCTCGATGGGTTCGGTGCCCAGGATGCGGGCTCGGCGGACGGACAGATCGCTCAGCGCCGCACCGAGATGTTCGTCGGGGACACGGACATCCACCTGCGCGATGGGTTCGAGCAGGTCGATCCGGCCCTGAGCGGCCGCGTCGCGCAACGCCAGCGCCCCGGCGGTCTGGAACGCCGCATCGGAGGAATCGACCGAATGCGCCTTACCGTCCACCAAGGTGACGCGCACATCGACCAGCGGATATCCCGCGGTCACACCCCGCGCGGCCTGGGCCCGCACACCCTTTTCCACCGAACCGATGAACTGCCGCGGTACCGCCCCGCCGATCACCTTGTCCACGAACTCGATCCCCGACCCTTCCGGTGCCGGCTCCACTTCGATATCGCAGACCGCGTACTGCCCGTGCCCGCCGGATTGTTTGACATGGCGCCCGCGGCCGGTGGCCTTGCCCGCAAATGTCTCCCGCAGCGCGACCCGGTAGTCCTCGATATCCACCGAAACCCCGAATCGGCTGTGCAACCGTTCCAGCGCGACGTCACGCTGCGCTTCGCCGAGCGACCACAGCACCAGCTGCCCGGTACGTTCGTTGTTCTCCACCCGTAGCGCCGGATCCTCCGCGACCAGCCGGGCCAGGCTCTGCGAAAGCTTGTCCTCGTCGGCTTTACTGTGCGCGCGGACGGCAGTCGGCAGGAGCGGATCCGGCATCCGCCACGGTTCGATCAGCAATGGTGAGCCGGTGCCCGAGAGGGTATCGCCGGTTTCGGCGTGCCCGAGTTTGGTCACGTAGGCGATATCCCCGGCGATCGCTTCGTCGAGCGGGCGCTGCTCCCGCCCGAACGGGGCGGTCACACCCCCGATACGTTCCTCGGCGTCGTGGTCGGTGACCGGGCCGTGCCCGCAGATATGCACCGTATCGTCGGCGTGCAAGGTTCCGGAGAACACCCGGACCAGGGATATCCGGCCGACGTACGGGTCGGAGGAGGTACGGATGACCTCGGCCGCCAGGTCCGCGGACGGGTCGCAGCGCAACGCGACCGGTTTCGACCCGTTCGCCAGATGAACGGCCGACACCGGATGCTCGTTCGGGGTGGGAAAACCGGCGGTCACCAGGTCGAGCAGTTCGACGGTACCCAGCCCCTGCCGGCCCTCACCCGCCGCCGGGGCAGCGAACAACACCGGGTGGAAACTGCCGCGTGCCACCGCGCGTTCGAGATCGGCGACCAGCGTGCTGAGTTCGACGGCCTCTCCGGCGAGGTAGCGGTCCATGAGGGTTTCGTCCTCGCTTTCGGCGATGATGCCCTCGATGAGCCGCTCCCGGGCGTGTTCGACGATCGCCGTATCGTCCGGCGAATCCGGGACCCACCGTCGTTCCCCGGTCGAATAATCGGCCACCCGCTGTTCCAGCAATTCCACCAGCCCGGTGGCCGGGCGGTGCCCGTCCGCGGCGGCCGGCCCGTACACCGGGAGATGTAATGGCAGGACGTTCTCGGCCGAACTTCCGCAGAGCAGCGCCTGGCAGGTCTGCGTCATCTCGTCGAAATCGGCGCGCGCCGTATCGAGGTGGGTCAGCACGATGGCCCGCGGCATCCCGACGCTCGCGCATTCCTCCCACAATGCCCGCGACACACCGCCGACCCCCTCGACCCCGTCGGCGGCCGACACCACGAAAAGGGCGGCGTCGGCCGCCCGCAGACCGGCACGGAGCTCACCCACGAAATCCGCGTACCCCGGCGTATCGATGAGGTTCACCTTCACCCCGCCCCACAGCACCGGTACCACCGACAGCTGCACCGACCGGTGCCGGCGCTGTTCGATCTCGTCGTAATCCGATAGCGAGGTGCCGTCCTCGACCCGCCCCACCCGGTTCACCGCCCCGGAGGCCAGCGCCAATGCGTCGACCAGGGTCGTCTTTCCGGCTCCACTGCCCCCGACCAGCACCACATTCCGGATATCCACCGGCCGTGGCGCCCCGTTCGCTCTGTCCACCATGACTCACCGTCCTCGGGAATCGGCACGCGGTTGTCTATGAGCTTCCCACCCGGACGCGCGCAGGTCCACGGCCCGGACGCAACCGATGGGACCGAACGCTCGGCGGTTGTTCGTCCGCGTTGGAACCGGTAGGCGGTCCGGCCGGGCGCCGTTATGGCTATGAACTGGGTAAATAGCGGTGTAACATCACGGAATGAAAATGTGATCTACCTCCTAATGGCGTCCGGTAGCGCCCCGAACAGAGGAGGCACATTGTCCTACCCTTCCGGCGATCAGCCGCAGTATTCCGGTGAGCCGCAGGGATACCGGCAGGGGCAGAACCCGCCCGCCGGTATGGCTTCGCCGGAATACCGTCCGCCTCGGCAGAAGGCGAGATGGCCGTGGATCGCCGGAGGCTTCGCGCTGATACTCGTCCTTCTGGTCGCCGCCGGATTCACGCTGTTCGGGAACGAGGGCGACGAGCGCGCAGGTAACGAGATCACCGTGACCTACGAGGTGCGGGGCACCGGCTCCGAGGCCGAGGTCACCTACCTGGGCCAGGACCAAGGTATGGCGCAGGAAACGGGGGTGTCGCTGCCCTGGAGCAAGGTCGTCCCCGTCCGCAGCTGGGACCGGATAGTGTCCATGACCGCCGCCAACGGTCCCAGCGGCGGCGATATCACCTGCCGCATCCTGGTCGAGGGCCGGGTGATGACCGAACAGACCTCCAGCGGTCCCTACGCTTCGGCGAGTTGTTCGGGTGATGCCGGGGAACGGTAGGGCTTGCCTCGCGGCGTAGGTCTGCGGCGCCCCCGCCGCCGCGAGACCGTCCGCCGGCCGACCTCGAGGGCCGGCCGCCGTCGTACGCTGAGTGGCGGACATGCTGGAAGGAGATCGAGGTGGCCCAGGCTACGACCAACCCGGTAACCGTGGCCGACGTGATGGCCGAACTTGCCGCGCTCGAGGATCCCAGGATCCGTGCGGTGAACGAGAAACACGGCGACGACCACGGGGTCAACCTCACCAAACTGCGCGCGCTCGGGAAACAGCTGAAAACCCGGCACGACCTCGCCCGGGAACTCTGGAACACCGGGGACGGCGCGGCGCGATTACTGGCACTGCTGATCTGCCGCCCGAAGGCCTTCGACCGAACCGAGCTGGACACCATGCTGCGCCAGGCCGCCACCCCCAAGGTCCAGGACTGGCTGGTCAGCTATGTCGTGAAGAAGAACCCGCACGCCGAGGAACTGCGAGTGGCCTGGTTCGCCGACCCCGACCCGGTGGTGGCGAGCGCCGGCTGGGCATTGACCACCGAGCGGGTGGCGAAGAAACCAGAGGGCCTCGACCTGCCCGGACTGCTGGACATCATCGAGGCCGAGATGAAAACAGCACCGGACCGCCTGCAGTGGGCGATGAACAACTGCCTGGCCCAGATCGGGATCGACCATGCCGAATACCGAGCCCGCGCCCTCGAGATCGGCGAGCGCCTGGAGGTCCTGAAGGACTACCCGACACCCCCGAACTGCACATCCCCGTTCGCGCCGATCTGGATCACCGAAATCGTGCGCCGGAAAGAGAGCAAGTGAGCGTCATGCCGCTACTCGTGGAGTAGGGCGCAGGTCAGCAGTCCGGCTGGAAGGGGAAACAGGCGGCCGGGGGTGCGGGTGGTTTCGTTTCCGGCGCGAGCGGCGGCGGGGGCGGCGTGCTCGTCTGTTCGGTGACCGCGCTGTTCTGGTGGTGACCAGGGGTCTCCCGGGGTTCGGTGCGGCCGTTGCCGAGTTGGGCCACGAGCCAGATCCCGGCGGCCAGGACGCCGATCGCCGCGAAAGCCGCGGCGGTTTGGGCACGGCGGTGACGGCGGTCGTCGACGGCGTCGGCGGCCGGTAACGGTGGTGCTGCTGCAGCCGGTGGTGCTGGGGCGGGCTCCGGAACCGGATCATCGCGCTGGGGTGGAGGCGTGGGTTGCGCAGGGGGTGAAGGCGGAACATTCGGCTGCGCTGCCGGCGGCGGGAGCGGGGGTCGGGAAGACGGTGGCGGGGTGCGAATTACGGGGTGCGGCGGTGTTCGGCTCGGCGGTGTGACGGTCGGCGCTGCCGCTTCTGAAGGGGGCCCGGCGGTGAGCGGTGCGGACGGTTGCGCCGGCGCTTCCATCGGAAAACCTTCCGCGGCCAGGCCGGCGACGCTGGTGCTGTCGCCGTGTTCCAGGGCCTCGATCAAGGCGTAGGCCTGTTCCGCGGTCCACACGACGGCGGCGCGGTGATGGGCGCGATGGAACCAGGCGCGCAGCGGGTTCTGCGTATTGCACAGCAGCACATCGCAACCCTGCGGTGCCGACCTCTTGTCGAGTCGCAGCTTCGATCCGCGCGGCGGGACCACGACCACCAGGCCGGTGACGAACGCGGGCCCACCGGCCCGCGCGGCCGCGTTCTTCACCTTGAAAACGCCGTCCCTGACCTGGTCGTAGGGCGTGGTGTCGTTCTGCCGCACGCCGACCGGGTCGCCGTCGAACCCCGGCACCTTCCACCGGCTGTTGGTGGTGCAGTGCAGGACACCGTTGGTTATCCCCGGGTTCAAGCCCTTGATCTCGCAGACGACGGTGGTGTACGGGGTGATGATCACCAGGTCGACTTCTTGCCCGGAAACGAAACAGTTCGCGATCGCCACACCGGG
This sequence comes from Nocardia carnea, assembly GCF_029868325.1. GTDB lineage: Bacteria > Actinomycetota > Actinomycetes > Mycobacteriales > Mycobacteriaceae > Nocardia > Nocardia carnea_C. Next base: position 2,237 of record NZ_JARWNW010000161.1, on the reverse strand, counting down.
AACGCGGTAATCGTCCTGCCATTTCCGCAGCCAGGAGACGACCCGCTTCTCCGCCCCGGATCTGAGCTTGTCGGCGATGACGAGCATCGAGCCCACCCCTCCCTTCGCTGGTGATGTCGCCACCATAGCCGCCGCGGGCTTCTCGCTTCGAGAACGGTTGTGGGAGAAGCTATTCCTGGGCCAGCCCATGGCGTACTCGAGCCAATGTCCAAGAACGGCGTCGTGGGAGGTGCCGGAGCCGGCGTCGCGGTGCGCCGAGCAGTGCCCGCCCCTGACCGTGCGATCAGGTAGCCGCCGCTACCAGCGACGGGGAGCTCGTGGCGGGACCGCGATTCGCCGGAGTCCGGAACATGCGGCCTCTCATTCGGCAGAGCTGATGAGGCGTTCGATCGTATGGGTCACCTCGGTGACCATATGGTCGAAGAGGCGGTCGGCGCCGAAACCGGTCTGCGCCGATGCGCGGTGCAGCAGGGGGAGTTCGAGGTCGCTGTGGTGTTCGAGCCAGGCCTGCGGGGCCGGATACTGCTGGTCTACCGGGGCGCCGGTGTCCGCCCGGTAGTCGACCAGCAACACGAATCCGTAGATCCGGATCATGACATCCGCGTGGACGAGCAGGGCATCATCGAGGCCGAGCCCGATCTCGGTCAGGAACTGCAGGAACGCTTCGGGGGCGGTGAGGCGCTGGGCCGGCACCCGGGTATCGCCGACCTGTTCGTCCAGCGATACCAGTAGCGCCCGGGGGTGGCGGCGAGCGATGCGGCGATGCAATCGGCAGAATTCGCGCAGGCTCACCTGCCAGTTCTCGGGGTCGAGTGCGGGCTCGGGCCATTGTGACAGCCACAGCTGTACAGCACGGTCGACGACTTCCGCCCGGTCCTGGACGTGTCGGTACAGCGCCCGGACGGTGACACCGAGGTGACCGGCGAGATCCTGCATCGTCACCGCTTGAAATCCGCGCCGGCCCGCCAGCTCGAGCATGGTGGCGGCGATGGAATCGGCGGTGAGCGTGGCGCGCCCGGCGCGGGTGCGCGGGCTGCGGCGCCGACGGCCCGGTGGAAGCGGTTCGGACATCGGCAGAACACTACCCAACCACCCTTGACGTTCACAACCCGTTGACATCAAGGAGCGTTGCTCGGACACTGAGGTGCCGCCGCCTGTGGTGGCGCCCGAACCGCGCGACCGAAAGGCCCACGATGAACTCCAGCCCCCTGCAGAATCCTGAACTCGACCGTTTTGTCGCCGAGCTGCAACAGCGAAGCTCGGACCAGATCACCGGGATCGCCGGCTACTTCGCCGATCGCGCCGATCGAGGCAACGCCGCCGATCTGAGCGCACTCGATACCGCAGCCAACGAGTTCCTCGCCGATAAGCTCGTAGCCTTGGAACATGACAAGGCGCTGCTGTGCCACCGGCTGTGCCTGGCGCTGCGGGCGCGCCGGATTGTGGAGGTCGGGACGTCCTTCGGGGTTTCCACGCTCTACCTCGCCCAGGCCGTACGGCTCGTCTCCGAAGCCGACGGTGGTACCGGCGTGGTGATCGGCACCGAGAACGAACCCGGCAAAATCGCGGCTGCCACGGACAATTTCCGCAGAGCGGGACTCGACGCCCATATCGACCTGCGTCCAGGAGATCTCCGGGAAACGCTCGCGAACGTGGAGGCTCCGGTCGACCTGGCGCTGATCGATATCTGGCCGGTCATGGCGCGACCGGCACTCGAGCTGATCACCCCGAAACTCCGCCCCGGCGGGATGATCCTGATCGACAACACCGAAAACCATCCCGAAAGCTACCGCGACGCCTTCGAATTCATCGATGACCCGGGCAACGGCCTGCTCACCCAAACCCTGCCGTTCCGCGGTGGTCTCGAACTCGCGATCAAACGATGACTCCGGCCCTTCACGGACAGGTTCCGCGGGGCCGTCCTGTCGCCGCTGTGGCCCGCGCGCGGGTTTATCGACGCATCGCACTTCTCGCGCCGCTTTCGCAGTGTGCTGGGCTGCACACCAACGGACTGGCGCGCCCAACATCGCGATGACCTCCCCGGCTCTGGTGGTAGTGGGGCGGCGGTGTAACCGATCTGCTCGCTCGGCGCGTCACCCGAGATCGGGGATGTCTTTGAGCTGCCTGCGCGAGGTGACACCGAGTTTGCGGAAGATGCTGCGCAGGTGGGCCTCCACCGTCCGCGGGCTGAGGAACAGGCTGCCGGCCACCTCCTTCGTCGTCGCACCGGTCGCGAC
>NZ_JARWNW010000160.1 GCF_029868325.1 Nocardia carnea | reverse complement strand
TCCCGCCGATGTGCTGGCCGAACTGGATGTCCGGCCGGTGGCCGACGTGGCCGAGATCCTGGCTCACGCGATAGAGCCGTTCCGGGAACCGGCCTTCGACGACCGATCCCTGGCGGCCACCGCCTGACACCCTCCCGCGGGCCGCGGTAGCCATCACCGGCTACCGCGGCCCGTTTGCGTTTCCGTGAATGGTTCCCATCCGACCGGCCGGTCCACCCGAACTCCGTCCAGCAATGTTCGCGGTACGACCGGCAGCCTGGTCGTCCTGGCCGAAAGTGATGGAAACTCATGAAAAGCATGCAGCGCGTTGTGCTTCTGGCCGCAGTGGTCTCCACGACCGCACTCCTGGGGGCGACAGCATGTTCCGGTGACGAAGGATCCGGGGAAACGGGGGCGTCGACCAGCAGCGCTCCCACATCGTCCTCGGCGACCGCGGCCGCCGGCGATCCCGCGGCCGGCCTAGTCGGACCCGGATGTGCCGATTACGCGGCGCAGGTTCCCGACGGCGCGGGGTCGGTCGGCGGGATGGCGCAGGATCCGGTCGCGGTGGCGGCCTCGAACAACCCGATGCTGAAAACCCTCACCCAGGCCGTATCGGGCGAACTGAATCCGCAGGTGAACCTCGTCGATACGCTCAACGGCGGCGAATTCACCGTTTTCGCTCCGGTCGATTCGGCCTTCGCCAAGGTCGATCCGGCAACGCTGGAGACGTTGAAAACCGATTCCGCCACACTGACCGATATCCTCACCTACCACGTGATCCCGGGCCGGATCGCGCCCGGCGATATCGCCGGGGACCATGCGACCGTTCAGGGTGACACGGTGACCGTGACCCGCGACGGCGAAACGATCGAGGCCGGGACCGCGTCGGTGATCTGCGGCGGCGTGCAGACCGCGAACGCGACGGTCTACATGATCGACGAGGTCCTCATGCCGCCCGCCTGACCGATTTCTCGGCGCGCCGCGGTCCGGTGGCTGAGACTGTGTCGATGACGCCTTGCGCCCACAGCTGTGACCTGCGCTACAACCCGAGCTCGGTGTCCATCCTCGGCGCCGCGGGTGGCGAACACCTTGCCATGCAGTCGAGGGCACGATCATGACGAAGTGGCCGGAATCCGGCTCCGGGGCGATCCGGCTCCGTAGCGTCGACGCGGAGCACACCGGCACCGGAGAAGGGTCGGCGTGCCCGGTCCGCCGCGGCGGCCACGACGACAGTGCGACCCAGCGCCGGCTCGCCGACCTGCTACAGGCGGCCGGGAACGGCGACCGTGAGTCGTTCACCCTGTTCTATCGGGAGACCAGTCCCCGGGTGTTCGGGCTGACGCGGCGGATCCTGCGCAGCCCGGCCGCGGCCGAAGAAGCCACCCAAGAGGTATATCTGCAGGTCTGGTCGGCCGCCGCCCGTTACGACCCGGCGCGGGCGAGCGCGATCGGCTGGTTGATGATGATCGCCCACCGGCGAGCTGTCGACCGGGTACGCGCCGAGGAATCGGCCGCCGTCCGGGATACCGTCTACGGCCACACCCATTTGGGTCGCGACCACGACATCGTTTCCGAAACGGTGCACCAGCAGTTCGACGAGCAGGCTGTCCGTGATTGCCTCGAAGTTCTGACCGCCACGCAGCGGGAGGCGGTCGCGCTGGCCTACTACAGCGGGCGCACCTACCGCGAGGTCGCCGATCAGCTCCACTCCCCACTGCCCACCATCAAGAGCCGCATACGCGACGGTCTGAAACGGCTCCAGAACTGCCTCTCAGGGGTTGTCTCCGATGCCTGATACTTCACCGCCCGATTCGCCGGACAACCACGGTGACCTGATGGACCTGGCGTTTCCCTACGCACTCGACGCCGTTTCGGCCGCCGAGACCGCCGATATCGAACAACGGTTACGCGCCGCCGATCAAGAGACGGTCCGGGCCTTCGACAGTGTCGTACGCGATGTGCGGGAAGCGATGAGCGCCTTGTCGGTCCTCGACGCGCAGGAACCGCCCGCCCGGGTGGAGGCGCGCATACTCGCCGCCCTCGCCGCTCGCCCCGGCGCACGTTCGGATGTGCACACCGGTGTGCGGAGCGCCGGCCCTGGTGAAGGGGCGGCATCCGCGACGGGGTCGCGGGATTCGCGGGCGGATGCCGCGGAATCCGGCCCGAGCGGCGGGCCTGCGGACGCCGATGAATTGGCCCGAGCCCGCCGACGGCGGCGTCGGCTGGCGGGACTCGCGGCCGCGGCCGCGGGGGGGGGTGGGTTGGGGGGGGGTGTGGGGGGGTATCGGGCCGGGGGGGGGGGGGGGGTTTCCGCTTATTTTGGGCCGGCCCCCCGCGGCGGGGGGGGGGGGGGGGGGGTCCCGGCGCCCGCGGCCGCGG
>NZ_JARWNW010000159.1 GCF_029868325.1 Nocardia carnea | reverse complement strand
CGGCGGCGGCGCGCCCGCCGGCGGGGGCCCGCTGTTGCCGGGGGGCCGGGCCCCGCCCGGGCCGGGGCGCGGGCCGTTGGCTGCCGGGCGCGGTCCGGTCGCGGGTCCGGGGCGCGGACCGGGGCGTGGACCGGGGCGTGGACCACCCGGACCGGGCGGCCGCCCACCGGGCCCCGGGCGGGGAGCGTTGGCGTTCGGCGCGGGACCGCGGTTCGGTGACCCCGGACGCTGCTGCGGTTCCCGGCCCGGCAGCGGCCCACGCGGGCCGCGGCCACCGCGCGGGTCATCGCCGGATGGGGTCTCGTAGGGCGAAGTCACTGACAAGGTCTCCAAAGCTCGTATCGGTCTGATGGGCCCGTGCACTGCACTGTGGCACGCGGCACGGACACCATCATCGGGCCGGGCGGGTTCATTCCGCGGCGGTGCGCCGATTCACCCGGGAACGCGACCGCCGTTGCGGCGTCTTCCCGAGTACATAGGACTGCACCAGATGATTCCAGCTGCAGGTCCGGCACACCTCGACGACATGAACCGAGAACTCTTCTCTGGACTCGGCCAGGCGCACCAGCTCTTCCGGGCTGCGCGCAGAACCCGCGATCGGCCCGAGGCCGTCGCCGTAGACCCAGGATACGAGAGTGAGTTGTTCCTTCCGGCAGATAGGGCATGTGACCTCGCTCCCGCGGCCGTGAAATTTGGCCGCACGCAGCAGGTAGGGATTGGCGTCACATACCTCGGCGACATCGACACGGCCCGCATAGACGTCAGCCAGCAGTGACTTGCGCCGGAGCGCATAGTCCACCACTTGCCGCTGAATTCGCACGCCCCCAGAGTAGCCGTGTTGTATTGCTGCCGCCCGCGGCCGGATTGGATCCGCGTGGCCGATGTGGTCGAGGCGGTGGTCGTTTCCCGCACCGGATCGACCTCCTCGGAAACCTCCGTGTGTGGGTCGAGACATGGTCGGGAGCGGTGCTCCGGGCGGGTTCGGCCGCTGACAGCGGTATTGGCGCATTTGCGTCAATGGTTTCCGGGCGGGGGCGGCCGGAGAAGTGGCCGTCGCCACATGCGAGAGCCGACGCCGTCCCGAGAATCCCTGCGCAACGTAGGATTCGCTGGTGTCGACAGCAGCGCCGGGCCGGATGCGAGCACGCGATATCGATCGCGCCCATACCGCCGGAAAGTTGGATGCGGCTTATGCCGAAGGCCAGCTGGGTGCTGCCGAATACCACGACCGCATCGCCCAGGCCCGGACCGCGAAAACGCTCGGTGAACTGTCCGATCTGGTGGCCGATCTGCAACAGGCCGCCGACAGCCCGCCCACGGTCGTTCCGGGCCCACAGTCCGGATATCCGCCGAGTACCCGGGCCCGGACCGCCGATCGCCGGGCGGCCGGCGAACTGCTCGACCATGCCTACAGCGAAGGCCAGCTGACCGAAGACGAACATCGCGCGGCCACGGAGCTGCTCGCCGAGGCCACCACCCTCGGCGACCTCGCCGATATCACCGCTGACCTTCAGGGGACGCGGCACACCCCGGTCGCGCCGAGCCCACCCGGTCCGGGCCGCTCGGGCCGCTACTTCGCCGTCCTCACCGCCGCCGCGCTGGCAGTGGCGTTCGGCGCGTACACGCTCACCGGTCGCGAGACCGACTCCGTGGCGAGCGCACCGCCCCCCGCGGCCGTGGTGCCGGCGCCTGTGCCCGAGCGGGCGCCCGAGGAACCCGAGCCGCTGGTTTTCGCCCCGCCGAACCTCGTGACCGGTGCCGGGCTCGCCCAGTTCATCGCCGAGTACCGCGAGCGCTTCGGCGATACCGTGGCCGACGAAATCTGGCTGTACCCCGACCACGGGGATGTCGAACGCGCGGTACCCGGTCAGCCGAACCGCCTGGTGAGTTACGACTACCGGGGCGGTTTCAACCAGTCCGACGATCTGACCACCCGCCCGGTCGATACCCCGGCCGTGGACCTGGGCACGCTCGACACCGACGCGATCGGCCGCGTGCTGACCGATGCGCCGGCGATTGCCCGCGTCCCCGACGGTGTCGTCACCCATATGAGTTTCGAGATCGGGACCTTCCCGCCGTACGACGGCGTACCCGCGGTCAGCGTCTACGTCTCCAATTCGTTCGACGAGAGCGGATGGCTGCTGACCGGTGTGGCCGGCGATATCCTGCGGGTCTGGCCGTTCGAGGGGTGAGGGACAGGTAATGGCGAGAAGAGAACAGGTCAGGGCGCGCGACCGCGATCGCGTCGAGGTATGTGCGGTCTTGGACGCGGCGCTGGCGGACGGCCAGTTGAGCGCCGGTGAACACACCACCCGCACTCGCTCGGCGATGCGGGCGAAATTCACCACCGACCTCGAGGCTCTCGTACGCGACCTGCAGGTGCCCGGCGAATTGGCGGGTGCCGCGATCCTGAACGGCGATCGCGCCGCCCGGCCCTGGTGGCTACCGGTCGCGGTTTTGGTGGCCGCTGCCGTGCTCGGCGGTGGGATCGGGTTCGTTGCGCGTGAGGACCCTGCGCCGGGGATCGCTGCCGCCGCGGAGGCCGAACCCGAGCCCGCGTCGCTGCCGAACCTGCTCACCACCACCGATGGGCTGGCGTTCTTCATCGACACCTACCGCCGGGAGTTCGGCGATACGGTGATCGATACGGCGACCGTTTTTCCGGATTTTCTGCTGGTCCAGCGGTTGGGACAGGGCGGCCCGCGCAACTTCCGCTTCGACGCCGACGGGTTCGACGAAATGGGGGTCGCGGTACCCAGCTACGCGAATGGGCGGCCCATCGACCTGGCCGATATCGAGCTGGCGACGCTGGGCGCAGTCTTGGCGGGGGCTCCGGCCTCGGTGCGCCTGGAGCAGGGTGAGGTCGAACATCTCGGAATCGGTTTCGAACTGATCGCGCCCGTCGATGCCGGTCCGGTGATCGATATCTACGTCGAGGATCCTGCGGGCAGTACCGGGCACCTGTCTGTCTCGTTCGCCGGCACGCCCCTGGAAGTATTTCCCGCCCGCTGAGTCCCGGGTCGGCGAACCCCTCACCGGCCGGCGCGCAGAAGGTCCGGCGGGCTTTCGGCCGGGGCGTGCTCGTCCCCCCCGGGTATTCGCCCACTTCGTCGCGCCGGCCCCCCTTTTTTCGCGCGGACGCCTCGGAAGCTCGGGTGCACACGTCTATAGGGGTGACATCGGTGTCGATGGCGGGTGATGCGCCCGGGCCGCCACCTGTGATGTAGCGGACTGAACTATGCATGGTTATATCGCTCCGATATAGTTTGTTATCGCATCCATTGGTTAGGTCTGTACGGAAGTCAGGGGGTGAAGCCCGGTGCTCGAACTGGCAATCCTCGGGCTGCTCCTGGAAGCGCCCATGCACGGCTACGAGCTGAAGAAACGGCTCACCGGCCTGCTCGGGGCGTTTCGGGCTTTCTCCTACGGATCGCTGTACCCGACCTTGAAACGTATGCAGGCGGATGGGCTGATCGCGGAGGAGGCGCCCGACGGCATGGTGACGACCCGCCGGGCCCGGCGGGTGTTCCAGCTGACACCGGCGGGCCGGGAGCGGTTCGGCGAGCTACTGGCCGATACCGGTCCGCAGAACTACACCGATGACGGCTTCGGCGTGCACCTGGCCTTCTTCAGCCGCACTCCCGCAGAAGCGCGGATGCGGATTCTGGAGGGCAGGCGGCGCCAGGTCGAGGAGCGCCGAGAGGGGCTGCGGGAGGCGATCAAGAAGGCGAGTGGCTCGCTGGATCGCTACACCCGCCAACTCCATCAACTCGGACTCGAATCAAGCGAGCGCGAAGTGCGCTGGCTCAACGAGTTGATTGCGGCGGAGCAATCGACGAAGGCGGCACCACAGAAAGAGGGAAATACCGGCCATGAGTAGTGGAGACACCAATAAGTCCAGTGTTCGCGTCGCCATCGTAGGTGTGGGCAACTGCGCCTCCTCGCTCGTGCAGGGCGTGCAGTACTACCGGGACGCCGACGATACGGCGACGGTGCCCGGCCTGATGCACGTGCGGTTCGGCCAGTACCACGTTCGTGACGTGCAGTTCGTGGCCGCCTTCGACGTGGACGCCAAAAAAGTCGGCTTCGACCTGTCCGAGGCGATCTTCGCCAGCGAGAACAACACCATCAAGATCTCCGATGTGGCGCCGCTCGGTGTCACCGTGCAGCGCGGCCCCACCCTCGACGGCATCGGCAAGTACTACGCCGAAACCATCGAACTCGCCGAAACCGACCCGGTCGACGTCGTCCAGGCGCTGAAGGACGCCGAGGTCGATGTGCTGGTCTCCTACCTGCCCGTCGGTTCCGAGGAAGCGGACAAGTTCTACGCCCAGTGCGCTATCGACGCCGGCGTGGCCTTCGTCAACGCGCTGCCGGTGTTCATCGCCTCGGACCCGGAGTGGGCGGAGAAGTTCCGCGCCGCGGGTGTGCCGATCGTCGGCGACGACATCAAGAGCCAGGTCGGTGCCACCATCACCCACCGGGTCATGGCGAAACTGTTCGAGGATCGCGGCGTGCAGCTCGATCGCACCATGCAGCTGAACGTCGGCGGCAATATGGACTTCAAGAACATGCTCGAGCGTGAGCGTCTGGAGTCCAAGAAGATCTCCAAGACGCAGGCTGTTACCAGCAACCTGCAGAAGGAGATGGGGGCCAACGATGTGCATATCGGCCCGTCCGATCATGTCGGCTGGCTCGACGACCGCAAATGGGCCTATGTCCGGCTGGAAGGCCGCGCGTTCGGTGACGTGCCGCTGAACCTGGAGTACAAGCTCGAGGTGTGGGATTCCCCGAACTCGGCGGGCATCATCATCGACGCGGTGCGTGCCGCGAAGATCGCCAAGGACCGCGGAATCGGCGGCCCGGTGCTGCCGGCGTCGGCGTACCTGATGAAGTCCCCGCCGGAGCAGATGGCCGATGATGTGGCGCGGGCGGAGCTGGAAACCTTCATCATCGGCTGACCTGAGGGGGCTGCAGGGCCGGGAACCCGGGAGTCTCGGACACACTCGGGGACCTGGGGGCCTGGGCTGAGCTACTTGCTCGGGGATCATGGGTAACCGCCGCAAAGGTTGGGGGTGGGGCTACCTGCCAAGGTGCTGTGTTTTTGGCGCGCTGGCGCGCGCGGGGTTAGGCCCATCAGGTGCATTGATTTAGCCCCCCCATCAAGCGGGGGGGGCCCCGTTGGTAGGCGGGGGGGAA
>NZ_JARWNW010000158.1 GCF_029868325.1 Nocardia carnea | reverse complement strand
GCAGAGCTGCGGTCACCAAATCAGGTGCCTGATTCACGGCGCCGCTGCGGGGTCGTCACGGTTATCGAATCGGCCGTACCGTTACCGGGAGACCGGACGAACCTCGAGCGGAAGCTTGCCGATCCCAGGGATCGGCCCCCTTGGTCGCCCAAACCCCGGGGGGGGGCACTGCTCCCCCCTCACCCCCCCCCCCTCGCCGTATCGTCAGCGCCGTGCGACCGGACCCTCGTACCGCCTCACGCTGCGCACCGGCTCATATCGCTTCGGCCCGGATATCCAGGCCCTGTTTGCGATCGAAATAGGCCCTGGTCTCTCGGTACACCAGCGGGGACAGGATCAGCAGGCCGATGAGGTTCGGCAAGGCCATCAGGCCGTTGGCGACATCGGAGAACAGCCATACCGTCTCCAGTTCCCGGGTCGCGCCGACAAAGACCACCACGATGAACACGATCCGGTACGGGAGCACCAGGGCGTTGCCGAACAAGAACTCGATGCAGCGGTCACCGTAATAGGACCAGCCGAGGATGGTGGAGAACGCGAAGAAGACGATGCTGACCGTCACGATGACACTGCCCCAGGTTCCGGGCAGGGCATCGGCGAACGCGGTGGCGGTGAACGTCGCCGGCGAGGCATCGGTTTTCCAGACTCCGGTCACCACAATCACCAAACCGGTGAAGGAGACCACGACCAGAGTGTCGATGAAGGTCTGGGTCATCGACACCAGGGCCTGGCGCACCGGATGGGTAGTCGCGGCTGCGGCCGCGGCGATACCACCGGTGCCGAGCCCGGATTCGTTGGAGAAGATACCCCGGGCCACGCCGTATTGGATGGCCGCGGCCACGCCGGCACCGACGAAACCGCCGGTGGCGGCGGTCCCGGTGAAGGCATCGGTGACGATCTCACCGATCGCCGCGGGCAGTTCCTCGATGCGGAAGATCAGGACGGCGAGGGCGCCCAGGATGTAGAGCACGATCATGACCGGGACGAAAACGCTGGCCACCCGGCCGATTCCCTTGATACCGCCGAGGATCACCGCGGCGGCCAAGACGGTGATGATCAGCCCGGTGATCCAGGGCTCGAGGCCCCATTCCGATTCGACATTCGCCGCCACCGTGTTGGCCTGCGTCATATTGCCGATGCCGAACGAGGCCAGTACGCCGGCCACCGCGAAGAATCCGCCGAGGAAGAGACCCACCGGGCCCTTGATGCCCTGCTTCAGGTAGTGCATCGGGCCACCGGCCTGCTTACCGGCGGCGTCGGTGCGCCGGAAACGGACACCGAGGAACGCCTCGCTGTACTTGGTGGCCATGCCGACCAGCCCGGTCAACCACATCCACAGGACTGCGCCCGGACCGCCGAGCGATATCGCGGTGGCGACACCGGCGATATTGCCGACGCCCACCGTCGCTGCCAAGGCGGTCGACAAGGCCTGATAGTGGGTGATATCGCCTTCGGCGCCGGTATCGGTGCGGTCGACGAAGCCCAGACGGAACGCGAGCGCGAACCGGCGGAACTGTACTCCGCGCAGCAGCACGGTCAGATACAGCCCCGTCAGCAGGAGCAGGGGAATCAGCAACCAGGGGCCCCAGATGAAGCTACTGGCGTCGCCGAGGAACTCTTCCATACGGAAAATAACCGCCTCATGGTACGGACCGCGGCCGGCGCGGCCCTGCGGTCACCGGGTCACCGGTCGCCGGTGACATTCCGGATCGCATTCAACCACTAGGAACCGGTCGAGGTGCGATGAGAGTCCGAATGGGTGGGACGCGCGCAATCGAATGCGGTAGGCCGAAGTCCCAGGTGGCTCGGGGCGGAGGGCGGCGCGCCCGGAACAAACGGCGCGCGTCAATGGGGGTTGCCGCGCGGCGGGTGGGTATGCCATCTGCGGTCTGCCCACCCGTCGCACGGGCCGAATCATGAACTAGCAGTGCGCGTTACCCGGCCGGGACCGGTGATCAGGGGGAGGTCCAGGGTGGTCCGGATTCCCGGTGCCGCCGCCACCACCGCGGGAATGGCATTGACCACCCGCATCGCCGTGGCCACGAGCCCGGCATGGTTGTGGTCGCCGTGATCGCTGGCCAGGCAGATATCCATGCTGTAGTGCGGTTCACCGGTGATCTCCACACGGTAGGACCCGCCCTCCTGCGCCGGCTGCGGCCAGTCCGGGGCCAGGTCGGCGCGCAGCCGGGTGACGTGTTCGAGCACCGTGACCACCTCGTCACCGACCATCCCGCGAACCTCGAACCGCAGCCCGGCGGTGGTGCCGGCCGCGATCGCGCCCGCCGCGATCTCGAAATCCTCCGGTGCGGGAATCCTTTCGTGGGTTTCGGTGACGTTGTCCAATTCCACCCCGAGACCCGCCGCCAACTGCCGCACCACGCTGCCCCAGGCGAGCGACAGCACCCCGGGCTGGAGCAGCATGGGCGTTTCGTCCAGGGATTTTCCGAACCCCATGATGTCGAACATCACGGCCGCGTTGTCGTAGGTGGCGTAGTCGACGATCTCCATACAGCGGATCCGGTCGACCCGGCGGCAGGTACCCGCGAGCGCCAGAGGCAGGAGGTCATTGGCGAACCCGGGATCGATCCCGTTGACGAACAACGAGGCACCGCCCGCCGCCGCGGCCTCCTCGACGGGGCGCAGCAGGTCCTCCGGCAGGACTTTCCACGGGTACTGCAGGAACACCGGCGCGCTGGCGACAATATCGATTCCCGCCGACAGTATCGTCCGCAGATCGCCGAGCGCCTCCATGAGCCGGTTGTCCGTCATGGCGGTGTAGACCACCACATCGGGTTTCGCGGCGAGCAGCGCCGCCGTATCGGTGGTTGCCGAGATACCGGTCCGGGTCTCGAGTCCGGCGAGCTCACCGGCGTCGCGACCCTCCTTCTCGCTGCTGGACACTCGAACGCCGACGAGCTCGAGCCGCGGGTCGCCGATGATGCCGGCCAGGGCGTGCCTGCCGACATTGCCGGTGCCCCAGTGCACGACGCGATAGGTCATGAGGTCACCTCACAGATCCGGGATCGGCATATCGAGATTCGGGGCGATCAGTCCGCCGTCTGTTTCGATCACCTTGCCGGTCAGGTAGCCGCCGGCGGGGGAGGCCAGGAACAGGGCGGTGGCAGCGATATCGGCCGGAACGCCGATCCGCCCCAGCGGGGTCGCCTTCTCCAGTGCCCCGCGCAGATTGTCGTCGTCGGCGACCACCTTCAACGACGAGGTCGAGATGGAGCCGGGGGCGATGGCGTTGACCCGGATACGCGGGCACAGATCCATCGCGGACAGCCGGGTGTAGTGGGCGAGCGCGGCCTTCGCGGTGCCGTAGGCGGCGAATGCGCGACCCGGCAGGCGGCCCATGGTCGAGGTGATATTGATGATCGAACCGCCGTCGGCGGTATCGAGCATGATCGGTACGGCGGCCCGGATCAGGGCATGCGCATTGGCGACATTGAACTCGAATGCCTCCGTCATGGTGTCCGGGGAGGTGTCGAGCAGGGGTTTGGGCATCGCGCCGCCGACATTGTTCACCACGATATCGAGCCGGCCGAATTCCGCCGCCGCGGTACCGGCCAACGCGGCGCAGGCGTCGGCATCGGAGAGATCGGCCACCACGGTGTGGGCTCGCCGGCCGATGTCGCGGATCTGCCCGGCGACCGCGTTCAGATCCGTTTCGGTGCGGGCGGCGATCACCACATCCGCACCGGCCTCGGCGAAGCCCAGCGCGATCGCAGCGCCCAGACCGCGTCCGGCGCCGGTGACAATGGCGACTCGGTCGTCGAGCCGGAACCTGTCCAGAATCATGGTCTCCTCCTGAAGTGTCTACTACGCTGATGACGAATATTCGACAAACTGATACCGAATAGTCGATGCAGTGTAGGGCCCACCCGGGCCGGCGACAAGGGAGCAGATCGAGATGGCGGCTTCGGGATCCCCGCCCACCCGGCGCGTAGTGGCGGTGATCGAACTGCTCGCGCAGTCACCGCGGGCGCTCACGGTATCCGAGATCGTGGACCGGCTCGCGCTGGCCCGGGCGACGGTGACGGCCGTACTCACCGAACTGTGCGCCGCGCAGTGGGTGACCCGCGATGCGAGCCTGGCGTACCGGCCCGGCCCGGCCCTGTCCCGGCTGGCCGGCACCGAAGCCGTCGAGGCGGGCGGGGCGGTCGGCGCGGAACTTGCCGCGCTGGCGGAGGCAGCCGCATGCGGGGCGACACTGAGCCGGATCGCCGGCGATCGGCTCACCATCGTCGCGAAGCACTATGCGGGCGAGACGATCGTGCCGGGACTGTCGGTGGGGCAGTCGATTCCGCTGGCATACCCCGCAGGCGCGGCGGTGATGCCATGGCGGCCGGCCGATGAACGGGAACGATGGTTACGCTCGGCGGCCGGCCGCGAAGGTGCCCGGGATCTGCTCTACTTCGTCACCACACACGGATTCGCGATGTTCCGGCCGAAGGACGACGATGCCGGGCTGGTCGATGTGCTCACCGAACTGTTCGGCGCGCTGGGCGCCGAACTCCTGCAGCCCGCCCTGCGCGCGAAACTGCTGCGCCAGCTTTCCCGGCTGACCTCGCGGGCCTACACCACAGCCGATATCGCGACCTCCCGATCGCTTCCGGTCAGCTATGTCTCCGCTCCGGTGTTCCGCGGCGACGAGGTGCCGTACGAAGTCCAGTTCGGCCCGCTGCGAGCGGAGGTGGGACCGGCCGACCGGGAGCGCTATGCGCAGCTCATCAAGGTGGGAGCCCAAGCGATCTCGGTGGCGCTGGAAGCCGGCGAGCACACCGGCCCGGGGCTCGACCGGTCACCGTGAGGGGCCCGCGGCCATGCCCGGCCGGTTCCGGGGCGGTGGAACCGGCCGGCTCGTTCAGTCGTCGCAAAGCAGTTCGGCGACCATGCGCGGGGTCCAATACCCTGCCGCGCCCGGACGGGTGGCGAGATAGGCGGCCGTCTCGGTATCGCACCAACGGTGCGCCGCGCGCAGGCCGAGGGCGATCCGGCGCAGATAGGCCGGTGCCGGCGGGTTGCCGGGCAGGTCGCGCCAGCGCCGGTCGGCAGTGCACGTCACGATCGGCACACCCTCGTAAGACCCGGGGCACACCAGGGTTTCGTAGCGGCCGGGGCCGAACCGTGACCGGCCGGTGCGCAGTGCCTCGGTGAGATCCAGATCGGTTCCGGGCGGCCGGTACATCTCCTGCGCGGCGATATCGCTGAACTGTGCGCGGGTGAGCAGGTAGGCGCGAGCAGGTGTTTCGGCGGGCGTTACGGGATCGTAGAAGGCCCGGCCGCCGGTCCAGATCGCCGATTCGGTGGCGAAGTAGAGCAGTCCGGGGAGGACGATTCCGATCGACCGGGCGGGCGGCGTACGGTCCCGGCAACCGCGAATCGGCGGCCGGCCGGAACCGCCCGCGCCCGATACCGTGCCGGGCGTAGCCAGTGCGCCGTCCGGGGTGTCACCGACGAGGTAACAGGTCAGGCGGTCCGGGTCCGCATTCGACCCGTAGGCCGCGTACCACACCAGCTCCGGCGTGCCGGTGTCCTCGGTGCCGCAGCGTGGGCGCGCTACCGCAATGCTGTTGCCGGACATCCGAGTTCACCCCGTTCTGTTGCCGACCGCGTCCGGTGCTCCACAGGCCGGGCGGGTGAGCCCGGCGAGCGCTCCCGTTGCAGGCCGGGCCTTGCCACCTGAGCGGGACGGTGCCGCGACCACATCCCTCCGGGGGATTCGCGGCGACCGCGCAGGGGTATGGGCGCTCAGATCTTGCGGATCACCGTGACGACCTTGCCGAGGATGCGCGCGTCATTACCCGGGATCGGTTCGAACAGCGGGTTGTGCGGCATCAGCCAGACATCCTCACCGCTGCGTTTGAACGTTTTGACCGTGGCCTCGCCGTCGAGCATCGCGGCGACGATATCGCCGTTGTCGGCCACGTTCTGCTGGCGCACGACCACCCAGTCGCCGTCGCAGATCGCGGCGTCGACCATGGATTCACCGACCACCTTCAACAGGAACAGTGAACCGTCGCCGACCAGTTCGCGGGGTAGTGGGAACACGTCCTCCACCGCCTGTTCGGCCAGGATCGGGCCACCGGCGGCGATCCGCCCGAGGACCGGTACGTAGGTGGGGACGGGCTGATCGGCATTGCTGTCCTCGGTGGCCGGGACGGCAGCCGCACCCACCGGGGTATCGGCGGGCGCCAAGGTGGTGACCGAACGGACGGCTTCGTCCATACCGCGGACATCCACGGCGCGCGGGCGATTGGGATCGCGGCGTAGATAGCCCTTGCGTTCCAGGGTGCGCAACTGGTGGGCGACCGACGAGGTGGAGTTCAACCCCACTGCGTCGCCGATCTCGCGGATGCTGGGCGGATAGCCGCGCAGGCTCACCGAGGAACGGATCACGTCGAGCACTTTGCGCTGACGCACGGTGAGATCCGCCCCGGTTGCCGCCGGCTCGGGACCGGTGCCGGTCTCGGCCCCGTCACCCGTGTCTGATTGGCTCACCACAACCGCCCTTTCTCGTCGGTCTCCGCGTCCGCTGGACCCGCGCCCGGCGGGCGGATCCGCTCCGGACGTACCCGAAGTTCATACCGTGCAGTGAATCTAGTCCGGCCGCTGCGATCTATCAAACATCTGTTCGAGGTATGTCCGGCGTTGCTACTGACATCATCCCCCTTTGCATGGTAGAAATCGAACATCAGTTCGTCGAACATTTGATCGAATAACCGCCCGAGGTTCCGCGAGCGACCAGCACGGAGGTCCATCCGATGAACACTGCGATCAGCGTGACCGGCACCGGTGCGTGGGAAGACGCCACCACCCGAACGGCACTCGTTCCCCTTCCGCCGAGGGCGACCGGTATGCGACGTCCGGGCGAGGGCGAGTCACCGGTGCGGGTCCCGCACCCCGGCCGCACGTCCCGGCGCTGCGCCGCGG
>NZ_JARWNW010000157.1 GCF_029868325.1 Nocardia carnea | reverse complement strand
GGCGGTGGGGGCGGCCGCGCCGCCCGCCCGCCCCCCCCCCCGCCCCCCCCCCCCCCCCCCCCCCCCCCCCCCCCCCCCCACCCGCCCCCCCGGCCCCCCCCCCCCGGGGGCGGGGGGGCACTGGTGGAGACCGGGAAAGGGTGCCGGATCAGTAGCGGTAGTGCTCCGGCTTGTACGGGCCTTCGACATCGACATTGATGTATTCGGCCTGGTCCTTGGTGAGCTTGGTCAGCGTGCCACCCAGCGCTTCCACGTGGATGCGGGCGACCTTCTCGTCGAGCACCTTCGGCAGGCGGTAGACCTCGTTGTCGTACTCCTCCGGTTTGGTCCACAGTTCGATCTGTGCGATCACCTGGTTGGAGAAGCTGTTGCTCATCACGAAGGACGGGTGGCCGGTGGCGTTGCCCAGATTGAGCAGCCGCCCCTCGGACAGCACGATGATGGACTTACCGGAATCACCGAACGTCCACAGGTCGACCTGAGGTTTGATATTCAACTTCGTCGCGCCGGACCGTTCCAGGCCGGCCATATCGATTTCGTTGTCGAAATGGCCGATATTTCCGAGAATGGCCTGGTCCTTCATCGCCCGCATATGGTCGAGGGTGATGATGTCCTTGTTACCGGTCGAGGTGATGACGATATCGGCGTCACCGATGGCCTGTTCCACGGTCACCACATCGAAACCGTCCATCAGCGCCTGCAGGGCGTTGATCGGGTCGATCTCGGTGACCTGGACGCGGGCACCCTGCCCGGCCAGCGATTCCGCGCACCCCTTGCCGACATCGCCGTAGCCACAGATCAGCACCTTCTTACCGCCGATGAGGACATCGGTGCCGCGGTTGATGCCGTCGATCAGCGAATGCCGGGTGCCGTACTTGTTGTCGAACTTGGATTTGGTGACCGAATCGTTGACATTGATCGCCGGGAAGGACAGTTCACCGGCGGCGGCGAACTGGTACAGGCGCAGCACACCGGTGGTGGTTTCCTCGGTGACGCCCTTGACGCTCTCGGCGATGGCGGACCACTTGCCCTTATCGGTCTCGAACCGCTCGCGCAGCAGGTTCAGGAAGACCGTGTACTCCGCGGAATGCTCCTCGTCGGCCGGCGGCACCACACCGGCCTTCTCGAACTGCGCCCCGCGCAGCACCAGCATGGTGGCGTCGCCGCCGTCGTCGAGGATCATATTGGCCGGTTCGCCCGGCCAGGTGAGCATCTGTTCGGCCGCCCACCAGTACTCCTCCAGTGTTTCGCCCTTCCAGGCGAACACCGGGGTGCCCTGCGGCTCCTCGACGGTGCCGTGCGGGCCGACCACCACGGCCGCCGCGGCGTGATCCTGGGTGGAGAAGATATTGCAGGAGGCCCACCGGACCTCGGCGCCCAGTGCGGTGAGGGTTTCGATCAGCACGGCGGTCTGCACGGTCATATGCAACGAGCCGGAGATGCGGGCGCCTTTCAGCGGCGCGACATCGGCGTATTCGCGGCGCAGGGCCATCAGCCCGGGCATCTCGTGTTCGGCCAGCCGGATCTCCTTGCGGCCGAAATCGGCCAGCGACAGATCCGCGACCTTGTATTCGACGCCGTTGCGGCTATCGGTGCTCAACGATGTGCGAGGCAATTCGGAGGTCGTCATCAGCGTGGATCAGCCTTCTCTCGGTTACGGCATGAGCGAGTCAGGCCCGGAGGCGGTAGTGCGATACCTCCGCCTTCGCTCCGGCCTCCGCGTCAGGAGGTGGACCGATCGGCCAGGCCTCGCTCAGGCCCGATAAACACGGTCTCGATCGCAAGGCTAGCCGGTTCGGCGCGGCCGCGGTCCGGCTGGATCGGTTGGTGCCGGTACCGGGCGCGCGGCGTGCGGGACCCACGTGGGTCTCAGCCGGTGACCATGCCGGGGCCGGGCGAGACCGCGGCTGCGGCCGGCCGTTTGCGGGGCGCGAGATTGATCCGGGTGAGGTCGCCGTCGTAGTGCGCGAGCACCCGTTTGTCCATCACCCGGCGCCACAGCGGCGGGATCATGGCGAGAACCACCATGGCCGCGTACCCGGCGGGCAGTTGCGGGGCCTCGTCGGAACTGCGCAGCGTCTGGTAGCGCCGGCCGGGATTGGCGTGATGGTCGCTGTGCCGCTGGAGATGGAACAGGAAGATATTGGTGACCAGTCGATCGCTGTTCCAGCTGTCGCGTGCCGTGCAGCGCCGGTACCGCCCGTTGGGGCGGCGCTCCCGGAGCAACCCGTAGTGCTCGATGTAGTTGACGGTTTCCAGCAGGCCCGCACCCAGCACTGCCTGCAGCAGCAGGTAGGGCAGGATCTGCCAGCCGAAAACCAGCATCAGGCCCCCGAAGAGCACCACCGTCATCGCCCACGCCTGCAGGATGTGGTTGCGCGGGCTCCACCAGCCCGACCCCCTCCGGCGCAGCCGGTCGCGCTCCAGCCGTAGCGCGGAGCGGAAACCCCCGGCCACACTGCGCGGCAGGAATTCCCACAGACTTTCGCCGAACCGGGCACTGGCCGGGTCCTCGGGGGTCGCGACCCGGGCGTGGTGGCCGCGGTTGTGTTCGACGAAGAAGTGGCCGTACCCGGATTGCGCCAGGGCGATCTTGGCCAGCCACCGTTCCAGGCGTTCGACCCGGTGGCCGAGTTCGTGGGCGGCATTGATACCGATCCCGGACACCAGGCCGAGGGTGACGGCCAGGCCTGTCTTGTCGACGATATCGAGTTCGCTGCCGGACCACAGGTATCCGGCCAGGGCGAGACCTACCAGCTGGATGGGCAGGAAGAGGTAGGTGCACCAACGGTAGTAGCGGTCGTTGGAGAGGGTTTCGTAGTCTTCGTCGCGGGGGTTGGAGCCGTCGTCGCCGACCAGCAGGTCGAGTAACGGGATGAGCATCAGGACCATGATCGGCCCGGTCCACCAGAACACCTCGAGGCCGGTGTGCAGCACCAGCTGGGAGGGCAGCAGCGCGGTGGCCGGAGCGATCAGGCCGAGGATCCATAGATGGCGTTTGGGATCGGCCGACCCGGCCGACTTGCCAACCAATTGCACGTTTGCCCCGCTATTGAAAAACCGAACTTGCAGCGGCCTATATATTCGCAGACCCGGTGTCTCCATTGCGTCGTTGTTCGACCCAAACGTGGCGACCGTTACACGCCGGAACCGTACCCTGCCGCCGTACCCGATGGGCGGCCGGCGGCGAACCCGGCCGGAAACAGGTGAACTCGCAGGTCGCGGCGACTTCTTCAGGTATCTCACGACCCGGCTCACCGCGCGGGGACTTCCGCTGCCGGCCGCCCGGCGAGCACCGCGGCCACATAGGGACCGAAGACGCGGCCGAGTTCGGCCGGTACGTCGTGTTCCGGCCCGGGTGGGGTGGGGATATAACTGATCGCCAGCCGCACCAGGGCATGAGCGAAGGTCTCGGCCTGGCCCCTGGTGAAGGCCACCCAGCTGCGCTGCATAACGCCGATGAGCCGCTCGGTGGCGTGCTCGATCAGCGGACCCGCGTCGAGGGTGATGAGGCGCAGCAGGTCGAGTTTGACCTCGCCGAGCACCAGCGATTGCACCAGCGGGTCCTGGGCGGCGTCGCGGAAATAGCTTGCGATGCCGTCGCGGATGGAGGCGTCGGCGTCACCGATATTGGCGGCGAGCGCCGTCTCCACATGGTCGACGAGATCGTCGGCCAGACGGATGGCATAGGCCTCCGCCAAACCCTGACGCGAACCGAATTCGTTGTAGAGGGTCTGCCGGCTCACCCCGGCGCCGGCCGCCACCTCGGTGAGGGTGATTTTGGACCAGTCCCGTTGCCCGAGAAGGTCACGCATCGCGTCCAGGATGGCTGTGCGCAGCAACTCACGCGCAGACCCCTGGATGAAATTCCGGGATCCGGTGCTCGGCATGGCAGCGACACTGGCACGAACGACCTGTTCGAGTCAAAGTTTCAAGTTCGTTCGATCGGTTACCGCCGTGCCGGGCCCGCGCGGAACGCGGGATCACGGCAAGAGCACGACGTCGGCATCCGGCGGCAGGGCGTCCACCGGCCACCACCGCAGATCGGTGGATTCCGCACTGCGCACCGGCACCGCCCCGGGCGGGGCGGTGATCCGGAACAGCAGATCCAGATGCCGCGTCGGCACCCCGAGGGAACAGGTGATCGGATGCGCCTGGGCCGCATAGAGTTCCGGAGCGAGACGCAATCCGTCGATACCGGATTCCTCGGTGGCCTCGCGGAGCGCGGCCGCCGCCACCGTCTCGTCGCTCTCCTCGCAATGCCCGCCGAGCTGGATCCAGCGCCCGACGCGGGGATGTAGCGTCAGCAGGACCTCCCGGCCGTCGTGCGAGAAAACGACGGCCGACGCCGTGATATGACCGGGCGCGTGTTCGCGCAGGCAGCCACGCGGCGCCGACCCCAGAAAGGCCAGTATCGCCTCCCGCAGCGAGGCCGCGGGACCGCTGCCCGGTTTCCAGGTGGTCAGCAGTTCGACGGCCGAAATATGCAGCGATTCGGCGCTCACCGTTCCACCAGCCCCGCCGCCGGATCCCGCGGGGAACGAGGCCCGAGCACCTCGGTGGGATGGCCGACGGCGATGGCGCCCAGCGGATTCCAGTCGCCGTCCAGGTCCAGGACCGCACGGGTGACCTCGGGCGCGAAGATGGTCGAACCGATCCAGCAGCTCCCCAGCCCCTCGGCGGCCAGCGCTACCAGCAACCCCTGCACCGCGGCGCCCACCGCGACGGTGAACATGGTCTGTTCCGCGGCGCGGCGGCGATCATCGGGATAGTCGTGGGCCCCGTCGGGCACGCAGAACGGGATGATCACCTCCGGGGCGTCGAAGAGTATGCGCCCGCGGTTCACCCGGCGCTCCACCCGTTCGGCGTCCAGACCGTCGGCCAGGAGATCGGCCCGCCACTTCTCCGCCATCGCGGTGAGCAGCCGCTCGCGCCGCGCCCGGTCGCGTAGCCAGACGAACCGCACCGGACGGGTGTGATGCGGCGCGGGGGCCGTCAAGGCGACCGCGGTCGCCGACCGGATCTTTTCCGGGTCCACCGGGTCGGCGGTGAAACTGCGCACCGAACGCCGCAGCAGCACCGCCTCTTCCCGGCCGCGCTGCAAGGCCTCGGCGGTCCCGAGCCAGAACAGATCGTCGGTTCCCGCACGAACGAGGTCGGTCGCGGTGGAACCGTCGTCCGTGGGCGTCAGACCGCGTACCACCGCCACCGGCACCGCGCCCAGTTTGCCCTTCACCAGATCAGCGGCCGCGGCGAGTTCGTCGGCGATCGCGACCTGGGTGACCTGCAGTTCGTTGCCCTGGCCGTCCACGGTGCCCGAATAGTCGTGCAGTACACGCAGTCCCGCGGAGCCGATCGCGACATCGGTCTGGCCGTTGCGCCAGGCGCGCCCCATCGTGTCGGTGACCACCACCGCCACATTCACACCGAGCCGGGTCGCCAGGGCCGAACGCAACCCTTTCGCGCTGCCGTCGGGGTCGGCGGGAAGCAGGACCAGTTCGCCGCTTTCGACATTGGACCCGTCCACCCCGGAGGCAGCCTGCACGATGCCGAGCCGGTTCTCGGTGATCAGGGTCCGACCGCGGCGGGCCACGACCCGCACCGATTCCTGCTCCACCAGCCGCCGCCGCGCCGCATCGCGCTGCTCCGGATCGGTTGGTGCGGCGACGATCCGCCCCTCCGCCTTGGCGACGATCTTGCTGGTGACCACCAGAACATCGCCGTCGGCCAGCCACGGAGCGCAGGTGGCGATATGTTCGGCGAGGTCGTCACCGGGCCGGAATTCGGGTAATCCGGTGATCGGGAGAATGCGTAATTCCGCGGCGGCGTGATCGGCAATTACCTCGGCGAAAGACTCGGCACCGGTCACGGTTTCACTCCTGCCAGCTCGAGGGCCGCACGCACCATTTCGGCCGTGGCCTGCGGATCGGTCATCAGCAGCGGGATGCTGCGCACCTGTACCCCGGGGACGTCGGCGGTATCGGTGGTGTGGATCAGCCAGCCGTCGAGAATGCCGGTGGCCGAACGTGATCCGTAGTGCCGGCCGACCGCTTCCGCGGAGGTCTCCACTCCGATCACCGACAGGCATTCGTCGGCCATACCGCGCAGCGGCTTCCCATCGATCACCGGGGATACGCCGATCACCGGGGCCGCGGTGGTGCGCAGTGCGCCCCGGATTCCGGGTACCGAGAGGATGGAGCCCACGCTCACAACAGGGTTCGAGGGGGCCAGTAATACGATATCCGCATCGGCTATGAGTTCGATCACATTCGGCGCCGGCTTGGCTTCATCGGCCCCGATTGTGGCGAATCCATGAGTTCGAACGTCGGCGCGGTACCGAACCCACCACTCCTGAAAATGGATCGCGCGGCGTTCGCTGGGGCTCTCCGGGTCGCTGATAACAACATGCGTTTCACAGCGATCGTCGGTTGCCGGGATGAGTTCGACGCCCGGTTGCCACCGATTGCACAGCGCCTCGGTAACCGCCGAGAGCGGATAGCCGGCGCGCAACATTTCGGTGCGAACCAGATGTGTGGCGATATCCCGATCCCCCAGCCCGAACCAGTCCGGCTGAGCATGGTATTTCGCCAACTCTTCCTTCGCGTGCCAGGTTTCCCCCAGTCGGCCCCAGCCACGCTCGGGGTCTATTCCGCCGCCGAGGGTATACATGCAGGTATCGAGGTCGGGGCAAATTCTCAACCCGTGCATCCAGACGTCATCGCCCACATTGACGACGGCCGAAACCTTCGCTTCGGGCAGCAGCTCCCGTACACCCAGCAGGAACCGCGCGCCACCCACTCCGCCGACCAGGACGACGATACGGGGACCATTGGCGGGCCCGATGTCCGCTTGTTGTGAAGTCACATCTGTACACCCTATGCGGCCCGGGAAATAGTGCGTCTTTCGCTATATTTGCCGGTCATTTGCTATTCGGGTCACAAGATCGACTCGGAATGCCGCGCGGGATAGTAACGGAATAGTGACGGTGGCTTGACCATCACACCCGGCGGCGTGTCTAATCACAGACATGTCATTCCGGATGGCGCTGGAAGTTCAAGGCGTGAACGGAAACTCGAACAGGTGTTCGAATTGGAATGACGGGCTCGGGGAAGTCCGCGAGACAACATCGCGGAGTTAGGCCGTCGATAAGCGTGTGGATCGACGGAAAGAAATCATTCTGCGCTAACACACAGTGAGGAGGCGGAGCGATGGCCGAAGAACTGGCCCCGGCCGGCATTCCGGTGGGTGTATCGCGAACCGATTCCACAGCAGGCGCAGCACGAGGCGTCGCTGCTGACAACGGCTGGACCGATCGCGATCGGAGTGAGCGAGAATCGACGCCCCGGCTCAGCCTTATCGTGACCGGTTTCGACGAGATGTTCGACTCCATCGAGGAACAGTGGCAGGAACGCGCATTGTGCGCGGAAACCGATCCGGAAGCGTTCTTCCCGGAGAAGGGCGGCTCCACACGCGAGGCCAAACGCATCTGCATGGGATGCGAGGTTCGCGACGAATGCCTGGAATACGCGCTCGCACACGATGAACGGTTCGGAATCTGGGGCGGCCTGTCGGAGCGGGAGCGCCGGCGCCTCAAGCGCGGTATCGGCTGACGACACCGCTCGCGTCGGTGCGCCCCGGAGCAGGTAGCCGGGGCGGGCCGTCGCGGTCGGCGATCGGTGACTAACGTTCGAGTCATGGCACGATCCCGCAATCGCAGACCCCCGACCGCCCGGTCGGTGAGCCGCCGCGGTCGCGGCGTGCGCGGACCCATGCTTCCTCCGACGGTTCCGGCCTGGCGCACCCGCGGCCAGAAGTTCGATCGCCTCGTACTCGAGGCGTTCGCGCCACTGGACACCCGCTGGCACGACCGGCTCACCAAACTGGATATCGCCGTCGACGATGTCCCGAAAATACGCCCGCTGCACCCGGATTCGGTCACCTGGCCGGACGAGGTGGTCGCCGACGGCCCGGTCCCGCTGTCGCGGCTCATCCCGGCCGGGGTCGACCGGCACGGCACCCCCATCCGCGCACGCGTCGTCCTGTTCCGCAAACCCCTCGAATTACGCGCGGGCGACCCGGAGGATCTGGTGGACCTGCTGCGCGAAGTGCTGGTCCAGCAGATCGCCACCTACCTCGGCGTCGACCCGGACGTCATCGACCCCGAACCGGAATAGCCGTCGTCGATCTGCCACCCGGCAAACTTCTGCAACCTCGAAGACACCCGATGGACGCGGCACCGGCGGACCGATCCCCGGTCCGAACAACGGCCATCCCGATCACAGAACAATCTCGCCCCGACCGGCCGCGCAGCAATTGCTCCCAGTTATCTGATCACCCACCTCCCCTGTCCCTGGGTGGGGCCCGCCCGGTTCTGGAGCGACCAGAGGGAGGGAGCGCAGCGACCGACCGGCGGGAGTGAAGAACCGGGCCCGAAAGGGCCCCACCCTCGAGCCGCGGAGCGGCTCCAAAATTACAGCCCGCCCCTTCGCGGACGGTCAACCCCGACAGCACCGTAACCACACCTACCCTGCGCCGGCAGTGCAGTTCCAAACAACACCCACCCCGCGCCCGCACTGCAGTTCCCCATCATCCCCACCCCGGCGTCCCGCAATGCACTTCGAAATCACACCCACCCGCCCCGCAGTGGACTCCGAAGCACACCCCGCCTCTCCACGATGACCCACTCACCAGCACACCAACCACACCCCACCCTCGCGCCGCAACGCACTCCACAACACACCCCCTCCACCGAAGGCCCACCCACCAGCGCACCACTCCCCACGCCTCAATGCGCTCCGAACACCCCTCGACGAACGGTCCACCCCGAGACCAGGGGCAACAGCGCTCCGATCCCCCGGGAAACAGAGCTCCCGTCCCGCGGCACCGGAGGCGACGCCGAAATCACAGCGTGTCTGCCCCACCTGTGTCCGTGTTGCGGGTTACTCTCATCGACGTGATCTCCATGCGTCGTTGCTGCCGACCCGGCTGCAAGAATCCGGCCGTCGCGACGCTGACCTATGTTTATTCGGATTCCACCGCGGTGGTGGGTCCGCTGGCGACGGTGGCCGAACCCCATTCCTGGGACCTCTGCGGAACACATGCCTCCCGGATCACCGCCCCCAAGGGCTGGGATATGGTCCGGCACGAAGGCGGTTTCGCCACCAGTCCCGATGACGACGACCTCACGGCGCTGGCCGAGGCCGTCCGCGAGGCGGGCCTACGCCGCCGTCCCCCCGAACCGGAGCAGCGCGGCTACCGCGAGCACACACCTCCCCCGCGCCCGACCCGCACGGGGCGCCGTGGGCATCTCCGCGTCCTTCCCGACCCGCCCAGCTGATCCCGGCGCGCCGCAGTCCTACCGCACCCGGCTACCGGTTCGGTTGTGCCTCGTCACCCGGCTCCACATCGACGTCCCAGCGATCGTGCCGAAGTACTGACGATCCGTATGCCGGACCCACGAATCCTGGATCGGACCTGCGCGGCGGCAGCGCCGTGTTTCGCAGGACACCTGCGTAATTCGCCCGCCCCCGGCCGAAACGGTGCACACCGGTCCGCGTGGGCCACCGGCGCGGCGGCGAAACCACCGGTCTCCGAACCGGCGGAAACGGCGGCGGCGCTGATCAACAGCATTGCTCGGCAGACACGACCTGCAAACGCTGAACGCGACCGGCGGCGGTGCCGAGTCGTGCGGCGCGGCGGGTGCATCTCGGCCGGACCGGTCAGCCCGGGCAGGACGCGGACTGTCCTCGGATCGCGAGCGGGTGGGGCCGGAGGCACTGCCATGAATACGGCGCTGAAGAGGCACCTACTAGGGTGGTCCCCATGACAGTCGCCCGCCCTGCCGAGTCCGTGAACGCGGTGATCAAGGCCTACGACATCCGCGGCGTCGTCGGGGAACAACTCGATGCCGATTTCGTCCGGGACACCGGCTCCGCGTTCGCTCGGCTCATGCGGGCCGAAGACGCGCAGCGCATCGTGATCGGTCACGATATGCGTGCCTCGTCGCCGGAGCTGGTGGATGCGTTCGCCGCGGGCGTACTGGCTCAGGGGCTGGACGTGGTGCGGATCGGCCTGGCGTCCACCGATCAGCTGTATTTCGCCTCGGGCACACTCGACTGCCCGGGCGCGATGTTCACCGCCAGCCACAACCCGGCCCGCTACAACGGCATCAAATTGTGCCGGGCGCGGGCACTGCCGGTCGGTCAGGACACCGGTCTCGCCACCATCGCCGAGGAACTCGTCACCGGTGTGCCCGGCTACGACGGCACACCGGGTACCACCACGGACACCGATCTGCTCGGCGATTATGCGGTGTTCCTGCGTGATCTGGTGAAGCTGGACGGTATCCGGCCGCTGACCGTCGCGGTGGACGCCGGTAACGGGATGGGCGGGCATACCGTTCCCGCGGTTCTCGGCGCCCTGCCGCAGGTGACGATCGTGCCGCTGTACTTCGAGCTGGACGGGTCGTTCCCCAACCACGAGGCCAACCCGCTGGACCCGGCGAACCTGGTGGACCTGCAGAAACTGGTCCGGGAATCCGGCGCCGATATCGGGCTGGCGTTCGACGGGGACGCCGATCGCTGTTTCGTCGTCGACGAACAGGGTGATCCGGTGTCGCCCTCCGCCATCACCGCGCTGGTCGCCGAGCGTGAACTCGCCGCGGAGCCCGGTGCCACGATCATCCACAACCTGATCACGTCACGATCGGTGCCGGAGCTGGTGACCGAGCTGGGCGGCACGCCGGTGCGGTCGCGGGTGGGGCATTCGTTCATCAAACAGCTCATGGCGAGTACCGGGGCGGTTTTCGGCGGAGAGCATTCCGCGCACTACTACTTCCGCGATTTCTGGGGCGCCGATTCCGGCATGCTGGCCGCGCTGCATGTGCTGGCCGCCCTCGGTGAGGACAAACGTCCCGTTTCGGAACTGATGGCCTCCTACACGGGGTACGCCGCCTCGGGTGAGATCAACTCGACCGTCGCCGATGCCGCCGAACGGACCGGCGCGGTGCTCGACGCGTTCGCCGGCCGGGCGGTCGCGGTGGACCGCCTCGACGGCGTGACGGTGCAACTCCCCGAGGACGCCTGGTTCAACCTGCGCGCCTCCAATACCGAACCGCTACTGCGGCTCAACGTCGAAGCGCGCTGTCCGGAGGAAGTAGATGCACTCGTGACCGAGATTCTGCGCATCGTCCGCGCCTGACTGGAATAGTGGAAATACACACCGTGGATTCGCCCGTTCCAGGCCCGGTATCCACGATCCGGGCGGTGGCGGCGGCCGAGACCGAAAACAGCGCGATGAGGGGAGGTGCCACGCCCGATGATCGCTGATACCCCGGTACTCGATCTGGACGATGCCGCAATGCTCGAGGCCGCCGATACCGGCGGCGCCCTCCGTTCGGCCGCATCCGGTGGCGCCCAGGTACGGGCCACCGCCGCGGCCGTGGCCGAGAATGCTCTCGCGGGGCTGGCCGGTCTGCAGCCACGCAGCCTGCTGCTGGTTTCCGGCGCCGGCCGGGCGGGGCGGGCGGCGGGGCTGCTGGCGGCCGCGCTCGGTGACCGTGCCGGTTTGCCGCTGGTTCCGGTGAGCACCGTGCCTTCCTGGGCCGGCCCCTTGGATGTCGTACTGGTCAGCGGTGACGATGCCGGGGACCCTCGGCTGATCGATGCGGTGGACCGGGCGGTGCGCCGGGGGGCCGAGGTGGTCGTCGCGGCACCGAACGAAGGGCCGCTGCGGGCCGCGGCGGCCGGACGTGCCGCCGTGCTGGAACCACGGGTACCGGTGCTCGACGCCAACCGGCTGCTGCGCTACCTCGCGACCGGTATCGCGGTCCTGCGGGCGATCGCTCCCGCCCGGTCGGCCGGTGACCTGCCCGACCTCACCGATCTCGCCGATGTGCTCGATACCGAGGCGCTGCGCGACGGCCCCCAGCACGAGGTGTTCCACAACCCCGCCAAGAACCTCGCCGCCCGCACCCAGCAGCGCGGCCTGATCCTGGCCGGTGACAGCCCCGCGACCACCGAACTCGCGATCCATGCCGCGGAGGTTCTGCTGCAGTCGGCGGGCCGTACCGCCACCGCCGTGGATTTGTCCGTTGCTGTGGCCGCGCTCCCCCAGCTGGTGGATGCGGCCACCGCGGCTGCCCCGGATTACGATCCGCTGTTCCACGACGAGCAGCTCGACGGTCCGCCGCCGGTCGAGAAGAAGCGGATCTTCCTGTGCAGCACCGATACCGATAGTCCGGCCGCGCGCCGCAAACTCGCACTGTTCGGGGGCGCCGGCGGTGGAACGGTCGACGCCGACCTGGTGACGGCCGATATCGAGACGGTTCCGGCGGACCCGTCCCGCGCCGAATCGGGCGAACCGGCCCCGGAGCCGCCCACCCATGCCGGCGCGGAGCTGGAACGCCTCGCGGTACTGGCGCTGCGCTGGGAGATGACGGCCGCCTACCTGCGGCTCATCGGCGGCCGGGCGGTCGCGGGCGGCGATCCGGACAGGTACGACGGGGGATCGTACTAGTGCACGAACTCGTAGGTGCGTTGCGCTCGTACGCCTGGGGTTCACGCACCGCGCTCGCCGAACTCTGCGGCCGCCCTGTCCCTTCCGCGCATCCGGAGGCCGAACTGTGGTTCGGCGCCCACCCCGCCGACCCCGCCTATATCCGGACCGAACGCGGTAAACGCTCGCTGCTCGAGGTGGTCTCGGCCGAGCCCGGCCGGGAACTCGGCGCCGCCGCGACCCGGTTCGACGGCAGGTTGCCGTTCCTGCTGAAGATCCTGGCCGCCGAGGAACCGTTGTCGCTGCAGGCGCATCCGAGCGCGCAGCAGGCGGCCGCCGGTTTCGCCCGGGAGAACCGCAATGGGGTGCCGCTGGATTCGCCCATGCGCAACTACCGCGACGACAGCCACAAACCCGAACTTGTGGTGGCACTGGAACGTTTCGAGGCACTGGCCGGTTTCCGGGATCCGCTGCGCACGGTGGAACTGTTCCGTGCCCTGAGTGTTCCCGAGCTCGGGCAGTACGCCGATCTGCTCGCCGCGCAACCCGATTCCGATGGCCTGCGCACCCTGTTCACCAGCTGGATAACGCTGCCGAACACGGTGCTGGATACGCTCCTGCCCGCCGTCCTGGACGGCTGCGTGCGCTATCTGACCAATGCGGAACGCGAATTCGCACCGGTCGCCCAGACGACTCTCGAACTCGCCGAAAGCTATCCGGGTGATGCCGGTGTGCTGGCTTCGCTGTTGCTGAACCGGATCACCCTGCAACCCGGGCAGGGCTTGTTCCTCGCCGCCGGTAATCTGCACGCCTATCTGCGCGGCGTCGCGGTGGAGATCATGGCGAACTCGGACAATGTGCTGCGCGGTGGACTCACCCCGAAACATGTCGATGTGCCGGAGTTGCTGAAGGTCCTGGATTTCGAACCCATCGACCTGCCCCTGGTACTCCCGGAACCGGCCGGTGACGGTTCGGTGCGCTACCGCGCCCCCGCCCCCGAATTCGCGTTGCGCCGCTTCGATATCACCGAGGGTTCGGCGCTGGTTCCGCTCACCGATGCCGGCCCCGGCATCGTCTTGTGCACTGCCGGTTCGGCACATCTGCTCGACGGCAGCTCCGAGGTCCGGCTCGACCGCGGTACCGCGGCGTGGATCTCGGCCACCGATACCGATATTCGTGCCCGAGCCGCCGACGGCCCGGCCACCCTGTTCTGCGCCTGCGTGGGATGAGACGCGGGCACGACCCGGACCCCGTCGGCGTATACCGCCGCCGAAGAGCAGGTCCGCGATGTCATACGCTCGTGCCCAGCCCACGCCTACCGCACCGAACTTCCCGAAATATTCACCACCCCGTGCCGAGTTCAGCGAGGCCCTTATAGGGTTGAGGCCGCGTCGTGCTTCCGCCCTCGATGCGATGCGGCGTAGCCGCGAGTGTCGAGGGCGGAAGCACGACGCCTAAGGGCCTCAACCCCGCGG
>NZ_JARWNW010000156.1 GCF_029868325.1 Nocardia carnea | reverse complement strand
GTCATGGACACCTTGGGGAACTGGCCGGTGGGGAAATCGTAGGGACTGCCGACCCCGCCCGCCGTCGTCGATACCGCGCGCTGTTCGGCGGTGGACGGGTTACCGGGCCGCGCGGAGTCGGACGGCGCGGAGCCGCCGTGGACGCAGGGGGGGCCGCCGCCGGATCCGGCGGCCGAACACCAGGAGGAGTGGTCGTGAGTACTGCTGAAGCGGTGATCGGCGCGATCCTCACCGATCTCGACAACACCGCGCACCGCGCGCTGGTCGTGGATTCCCCGCCCGGTGCCGGGAAGTCCACGCTGGTGGTGCGCGCGGCGCGGCAGCTGGCGGCCGCCGACGACGAGCAGCGGATGATCGTCGCGCAGACCAACGAACAGGTCGACGATCTCATCGATCGTCTCGCCACCGCCGACCCCGAACTTCGGATCGGGCGCCTGTCCGCCGGCGACTACCGGCCCAGTGCCCGGATCGACCGCGAGAACGTGGACGTCGCGAACCGCCCGGCCGACCTGGAGCGCTGCGCGATCGTGATCGGCACGGCCGCGAAATGGGCCACTTTGGACGAGGGCCGCTGGTCGTATGCGATCGTCGACGAGGCGTATCAGATGCGCTCGGATATGTTGCTGCGTATCGCGAACCGGTTCGACCGTGGACTCTTCGTGGGAGATCCCGGTCAGCTCGACCCCTTCGCCACGGTCGATTCCGACCGCTGGGCGGGCCTGTCCTGGGATCCGACCATGAGCGCGGTCGCGGTTATGCTCAACCACAACGACGGTATCCCGGTGCATACGCTGCCGGTGTCGTGGCGGCTACCGCCTTCGGCGGCGTCGGTGGTCTCCGCCGCGTTCTACCCCTTCGCCCCGTTCCAGGCCGGGACCCGGCCGGAGCAGCGGCGGATGGAATTCGGCACCCGCGGTCTGCGGGGTCCGGTGGACGAGGTGCTGGACGAGGCCGCGGTCCACGGCTGGGCCTATTACGAACTGCCCGCCCGGCACACCCTGCGCACCGACGCCGAAGCGGTGGCCGCCATCGCCGACCTCACCTGCCGGTTACTGGAACGCGGGGGTATCGCCCATTCCGAACAGGGCACCCGGGAGATCGACGCGACCCGGATCGCCGTCGGCACCGCGCACCGCGACCAGGCCCAGGCGGTGCGGGACGCGCTGGCTCCGACGATCGCCGCCGACGTCACCGTCGATACGGCGAACCGGCTGCAGGGCCGCGAATACGATGTCACGGTCATCCTGCATCCGCTCTCCGGCCGCCGCGACGCCGGTGCGTTCCACCTGGAAGCCGGGCGGTTGTGTGTGCTGGCGTCGCGGCACAGGCACGCCTGTATCGTCGTGGGCCGCCGCGGGATCGACGAACTCCTGGACGCGCACCCGTCGGCCGAACCCGTTTATCTGGGTGTGCCGGTGAAGTTCCCCGACGGCTGGGAGGCCAACCAGGCCGTGCTCAGCCGGTTGGCCGCCCACCGCATCCAGGCTCGCTGAAGATGAACTCGTAACAGCGGCAGCGGGCGGATCCGGAAACCGGCGGGAGACAACCGCGCCGCGGGACATTCGGCCGGGGTTGCGCTCCGATTGCCATGTCCGCGGTAGCGAGGCACCATTGCGGGCATGCGAGTCGTGCTCGAGCTCCGCCCCTCCCCCGAACAACTTTCCGCCGCAACCGGTTCGGCCACCGGGATTGCCGCCACCGATCTCACCGGCGAACTCCCCGGGTTTGCGCTGGACGCCGGCTTCGCCCCGGTGGCCCTGCCGCCGGGCGCGCAGTCGGTGAGCGATACGGCGCAGCAGGGAACCGGGTCGTATCTGGTGCGCGGGGAGATCCCCGACGATGATCGAGCCGCCCGCGAGGCGCTCGCCGGCGCCTCGGGCGTGGCCGGTGTCTTCTCGGATCCGGTGATCGAGCCCGTGCTCACCTGCGGTGACGACGGCGCGGTGGGTGACTGGAACAAGGTTGCCGAACTGCTGGGTCGCGCGGAACTCACCGCGGCCGGGCTCACCGGCGAGGGGGTCGCGCTGGCGGTGCTCGATTCCGGGATCAACGCGGGGAAGGTGCGGGAGGCGAGCGGTGCCGAGATCACCATCGATCCCGCACGCAGCTGGAATCCGGCCGGAGTAACCGGTAAGGCCGGTGAATTCGCCGTGGGACACGGCACCATGTGCGCTTTCGATGCGCTCATCGCGGCCCCGCGCGCGAGCTTCCTCGATATCCCGCTGCTGCAGAGTTCCCGGACCGGCGGCAGTGAGATGGACGGTCTGCTCTCCGATGCCCTGGCCGCTTTCGCGCATCTGCGCACCGTGCTCACCCAGCAGCCGGAGGATCGCCGCGCTCTGGTGATCAGCAACAGCTGGGGTGCGTTCGCACCGCAATGGGATTTCCCGGTCGGCGATCCCGGCAACTATTCCGATAATCCCGGCCATCCCTTCAACGTCATCGTCGGATCGCTGGATGCCGCGGGCGCCGATATTCTCTTCGCCGCCGGAAACTGCGGACGGGACTGCCCGGACGGGCGTTGCGCCTACCCCGAGCGGCCGATCACCGGGGCGAATTCACATCCGAATGTCCTGTCCGTGGCCGGTGTCGATACCGGCGGTCAGCGGGTGGGGTATTCGTCGCAGGGACCCGGCCGGCTGGCCGACCGCAAACCCGATATCTGCTCCTACACCCATTTCCTCGGTTCCACCGCCTTCGGTGCGGATACGCCCGATACCGGTACTTCGGCGGCGTGCCCGGTGCTGGCCGGGGTGGTCGCGGCATTCCGGACGAAATGGCCGGCCACACAGATCCCACCGGCCCGGCTGCGCGAACTACTGCACAGCACCGCGGCCGACCGGGGTGGCGCGGGATTCGATCACGATCACGGATACGGCATCGCCGAACCCCGTGCCCTGCTCGCCGAACTCCAGAAGGTGGCCGCGCGGGCGTAATCTGGTCTGATGCCGCTGCTGACCGTCGATCTGCCACCGGGCTCGGTGCTGGCCGACGCATTGCGTGCGCTGGACCTCGCCGAGGACGAGGTCGACTGCGAATACGGTCTCATCGCGCTCGACCCCGGCGCCGGTCGTTTCGCATTGCGGGTCGGTGCCGCGGCCGCCACCCGGCTGACCGGGTCGGCAGCAGCCCGGGTGTTCGCCGATCCGGCTATCGAATCCAGCACCCCCGACGAACCCCCCGAATAACCGAAATAACCCGAATAACCAGCTATTTCACCGATTTTCACGGGTCGCCCTCCAACATATGGGGTGCTGTGAACGGTCACAGGATGTGGTATCCGTTGCTCGTGGAAGGAACACCGTTCGGTCGCTATCGGCTGCTCGATCTACTCGGGGCCGGAGCCATGGGGGAAGTACACCGCGCCTACGACACCGGAACCGACCGGCTGGTGGCGGTGAAGGTCCTCGCGCGGGAGTTCGCCCACGACGCGGTGTACCGTAAACGCTTCCAGCGCGAAGCCCAGGTCGCGGCGCGGCTGGCCGAACCGCATATCGTGCCGATTCACGATTTCGGCGAGATCGACGGCCGCCTGTACCTGGATATGCGGCTGGTGCAGGCCCCCAATCTGGCGGAACTGCTCGCGGAGCGGGATCGGCTGGAAGTCGGCGAAGCGGTGGAGGTGATCGCGCAGATCGCCGCGGCGCTGGACGCGGCACACGCCGAAGGACTCGTGCACCGGGATGTGAAACCGTCCAATATCCTCGTCACCCCGAAGGGTTTCGCCTATCTGATCGACTTCGGGATCGCGCGCAGCGACGAGGACACCACCGTCACCACCACGGGCGCGGTGATCGGGACCTTCGCCTATATGGCCCCGGAACGGCTCGCGGACGACGAATCGGGCACTCGTTCGGATGTGTACTCGCTGGCCTGCGTTCTCTACGAATGCCTGGTGGGGGCCAAGCCCTACCGTGGTGAGAGTATGCAACGGCAGATCGCCGCGCACCTCAACGAGGAACCACCGCTGCCGTCGAACGCCGGTGTGCCGCGGCCGTTCGATGCCGTGATCGCCAAGGGTATGGCCAAGTATCCCAGCGACCGCTACGAAACGGCCGGTGAACTGGCGGCCGCTGCCCGGGCGGCGCTATGGGAACCACCGACGGAAGAGTCACCGGTTCGCGCCTCAGCACCGGCATCGGATCCGGCCCTCCCGGAATCGGAAACCCGAGATCCGCATACTCCTCCCCCTGGCACGCCGGTAAGCCCTGCGGAACCAACTCCGGTCGCGGCGGCGAACCCGGCTCCGATCACTACTCCGGACCCCATTCCGATCACTACTCCGGATCCCACCCCGGTCGCGTTTTCGGATCCCACCCCGGTCGCGATTTCGGACCCCACCCCGGTTACGGCTCCGGAATCCACGCCGGTCGCCGCTCCGACACCGCGGCCGCCCTGGCGGGCGATTATCGTGATGTCCGTACTGGCACTCGCCGTTGCCGGAACATCGGCGCTGGCCCTCACCCGGGACAACAGCACCCTCGTTACCGAAACCCCCGAGAAGGCTCCCCCGGCACTGAGTTCGACCATCCGCCGACCGGCTACCTCCACACCTGGTCCGATGCCCTCCGGACCGCCGCCCGTCCTCGCGCCGCCGGTTTCGGTCACCGAATCGGCGCCGGTCATGCCGGTGGCGCCCGGCGGTCCGGTTGCGGACCCCCCGCCGCTGGGGACCGAACCCGGACCACAACCCAGCATGTCTCCGCCACCACCGGTCACCACCACCCCGCCGCCACCGGTCACCACCACGACCACCGAACCCACCGAATCCGAAACCACAACTCCGGAGACAACCACCCCGGAAACAACCACGCCGGTAACGACGACTCCGGAGACAACGACTCCGGAAACCACGGTGACCACGACCGAGGAAGAAGGCGAAGAAGTAGCGGAAGACGGCAGCGCCGACGCCACCGGCAGCACCATCGCGACCTCGTCCGCCGTCGGGCCCACGGACGGCACCGCACTCTCCCCCTCGGGCGGATCCGCTACGGAAACCACCGCATCCTCGCCCACCGG
Source organism: Nocardia carnea (assembly GCF_029868325.1). Taxonomy (GTDB): domain Bacteria; phylum Actinomycetota; class Actinomycetes; order Mycobacteriales; family Mycobacteriaceae; genus Nocardia; species Nocardia carnea_C. Next base: position 24,191 of record NZ_JARWNW010000156.1, on the reverse strand, counting down.
GGCCGCGGTCGATACCACCACCCACCCGTCTACCACCGGAGCCACCGAGGGCACCACCACCGCACCCACCAACGGAACCGGCCAGCCACCCGCCCCGGCCCCATCCACGGACCGCATCACCGCCACCCCGTCCACGGCAGCCGATCCCGGCTGACTCCGGGGCCAGGTTTCGGACACGCTCACGACCCGGTGCTCCGCCACGCCGACCCCGGCGATGTACCCACACTGGTTTCCCGGTCTACGGTCCGGCCGAACCACGCACATGTCCGCGGGACCCACCGAGGACTCCTGTACGGGCGCAGTAGCGACGCCGGTCCGGCGATCCCATCCACCGCCACTGTCATGACGCCCCGATGGAAGTGCGGTGCCTCCGCCGGCCACCTTGGGCGATGCAGGGGCGCCGGCCGCCCGAATCCGCCCCGACCGTGATCTCGCCGCCGGCGGCCCGGCACGAGGCTGTACACCTGCTCTGCGGCGCCTCGAAAACGAGTCGAATCACACAGCACTCACCCGCTGCGCCCGCGCCATAATCGAGCCAGGACGGGCAACGGTGCCCGATACGGGAGGTGGGGATGACCGGCGAATCCAGCGGACAGCAACGGCGGGCGGTCGTGGTCGGGGCAGGTATCGCGGGGCTCACCGCGGCTGTCGCCCTGCGGCGGCGCGGCTGGCAGGTAGAGGTCCTCGAAAAGGCCACCGAGGTGGGGCCGGCCGGGTCCGGGTTGAGTCTGTGGCCCAACGGTTTGCGCGGTCTCGATACGGTCGGCGTCGGAGCAGCAGTCCGGGAACAGGCACTGTCGGCCACCGAAGCGGGAATGCGTGACCCCTCCGGCCGGTGGCTGGCACGGACCGATATCTCCGGAGTCCGCGACCGCTACGGCGATCTGGTGATGATCCACCGCACCGACCTGTTCGACATCCTGCGCCGCGCGCTCGGGGACGCCCCCGTTCGGCTCGGCGCGGCAGTGGACGCCGTGGATTCCACCGAGAACGGTGCCCGGGTCCGGCACAGTCTCGGCACTTCCGAGACGGATGTGGTGTTCGGTGCCGACGGCATCAACAGCACTGTCCGGGCATTGCACTGGCCCGATGCCGCGCCACCGGAGTACGCGGGTTACACCGCCTGGCGGTCGATCGTCCGGCCCCGCACCCCCGTAACTTCCGGCGGCGAAACCGTCGGGCGCGGGGACCGTTTCGGTATCGCCCCGCTGCGAGACGGCCGGGTGTACTTCTACGGCTCCGCCACCGTGCCCGCGGGAACCCACAGCCCGGGTGGCGAACTCGCCGAACTCCGCCGCCGTTTCGCCGGCTGGCACGAACCGATCCCGGATCTACTGGCCGCGACCGATCAGGAGACACTGCTGCGGCACGATATCTACGAACTGCCGCGGCTCGACAGCTATGTGCGCGGGCCTGTCGCGTTGCTCGGGGATGCCGCCCATGCCATGACCCCGAACCTGGGGCAGGGCGCGAATCTGGCCATCGAGGATGCGGTCACCGTGGCGGCCCTGCTCGACCGGCACCGGGATATCCCGTCCGCTCTCGCCGAATACGACCGGCTCCGGCGGGCGCGGGTCGAACCGCTGCAGCGGTTGTCGCGCCGGATGGGCGCCGCGCTCCAGATGTCCTGGGCGCCGGCGGTGGTGATACGCGATGCGATCATGCGGTTGACGCCCACCGGCCCGGCGCTGCGCGGCCTGGCACCCGTGCTGAATTGGCAACCGCCCAACTGAGTTCTCGTGCGGGGCTCCGCTGCTTCTGGCCTGAGCCGGGCCGGCGCCGGCTGAACACCGTCGGCGACCGCGTCCTACACCCATTCCTTGCGTGCCAGGTCCAGGATCACCGGGTGCATCAAGGTGGAAGGTTGCTCGCCGGTATCGCGGCGATCGGGCGCGAAAACCTTGGCCGCCTGCAGACTCGTCTGGTCGATCGACCGCAGCGGAGCCGGTGGGTCCAGACGCAGTTCGGGATTCGGGTCGCGGGTGGCGAGCAGGAAACCCCAATCGCCGAAGCTCGGCACATCCACGTGGTAAGGCAGCACCGTCAGTCCTGACGTACGAACCGTCGCCGCGATACACCAGTAGGAGTGCGGGGCGAAAAACGGTGAACCCGCCTGCACCACCATGGTGGCTTCCGGGGCCAGCACCCGGGCGGCCATGGCGTAGAACTCGGTGGAGTAGAGCTTGGCGATGGAGGTCTGATCCGGGTCGGGCAGGTCGATGATCACCGCGTCGTATTCCGTGTGGGCGGTGCGCAACCAAGTGAAGGCGTCGGCGGTGACCGTCCGGACGCGGGGATCGGCGAAGGAGTTCCGGTTGAGTTCGGTGAGCCGCGGGTCGGTGCGGGCGAGGTCGATCATGACCGGATCCAGTTCGACCAGGGTAACGGTGCGAACGTCCGGGTATTTCAGGATCTCGCGCAGGGCGAGCCCGTCGCCGCCGCCGATGACCAGCACGTTCTCCCGGTTACCGGCGAGCACGGGATGCACCATCGCCTCGTGGTAGCGATACTCGTCGACCGAAGAGAACTGCAGGTCGCCGTTGAGGAACAACCGGGTGTCGCGGGTGCCGAACGGTGAGGCCGATTCGGTGAGCACGATCTTCTGGTATTCGGTCTGGTGCTGCCACACGATCGGTGCCGCGAACAAAGCCTGCTGGGCGGTGGCTTCGAACCGGTCGGCGTAGATATAGCTGCCGATCAGGACACATGCGACGAGCACGGTGACCATACCGAAAGTCGCTTTGACCAGATGCGATAGGTCCGCGCGGAACCAGATGAACACCAGCGCCAGCCCGGCCAGCGCGTTCACCACACCCACGATGAGGCTGCCGCGGATCTGCCCGAACACCGGCAGCAACAGGAACGGGAACGCCAGACCGCCGAGTAGCGCGCCCACATAGTCGGCCGCGAACAGATCGGCGACCGCGCTGCCCGCCTCCTGTTTGCGGATACGCTGCAGCAGTTCCATCAGCAACGGGATCTCGGCACCCACCAGGGCGCCGATCACGCAGGAGGCCACCACCAGCGCCGCGGTGTAGAGGTTGAGCCAGGCATAAGCGGCGTACAGGCCCAGCACCGACAACCCGCCGACCAGCGCCAGCACGATCTCGACCGCCAGGAACGCCGGCGCCGCCAGATGCCGCAGCGGTTTCGCGGCCAGCGCACCGATCCCCATCGCACACACCATCACGCTCAACGTGATCGAGGCCTGCGTGGCGGTGTCACCGATCAGATAGCTGCCCAGCGTCACCAGGGACAGTTCGTACACCAGACCGCAGGCCGCGCAGATGAAGACGGTGATGAGCAGGGCGATCCGAGGGAAACGCCCGGGGACCCCCGGCGGCCGGACCGCAGAGTCGGCTGCCGCGCCGCCGGGCTCCACCGGCGGCTGTTCGGCTGTCAGAGTGCTCGCCGACACCTTTACGTGAGTGCGGAGGCGACCACGGCCGCGACCGCGATATGCACCGCGGCGCTCACCCACACCCCGGGATGCAGTTCGTGTTCGTTCACCACACCCCGGAATTCACCCGGAGTGGCAATATCCAGCACCAGGAACGCCAAACCCATCGCGACCAGGCCGATGATCCCGTAGACCGCGCTCGAGATCAGCGCCTGCCCGATCGCACCACCGGAGGTCCAGATCGCGGTGGCGACGATGATGCCGACACCGAGCATGTTCGCGGCCACCAGCAGGGCGGCGTTGCGGTTGCGTTCCACCCAGATCTGGTGGCGCAGGTTACCGGGTGTGAGCACATCCACCAGGACGAACCCGAGCACCATCAGCACGATGCCGAGGCCGGAGTAGGCGGCCGCGGCACCGGCGTCCGCGGGCAGGTCTTGGAGCATTGTTTCCTCCTGGAAGGGGTCGATAGGTCGCGCGGCGGAGCCTATTTTCCGTCGCCGGAACCGCCACCGCGGAAGCCGCTGTTATCGCTGGGCCAGCCGAAGACACTGACAAAGGCGTGGTGGCGCCGGTAACCGTTGCGGTAGTCGTCGACCAGGATCTTCGATCCGGAACCGTACGGGGAGATCGCGATGATGTCGTCGCGGTACTGCAGGAACGTCGTCGGACCACTCGAACGCCGGTCCAGCGGCCGCGCTGCCTTGGTGATCTCGTCGGCGACCGCACCCGGCTGTTTGTTCGCGGTGTAGGCCCGGCCGTCGTTCGCTTCGTCGAGATTCGCGGCGCGGGTGTAATGCGAGGTGATGTAGGAGCGCGCGCCATCACCGTCGTCGTCGGACCCACATCCGGACAGCACACAAGCGAGGATCGCGCAGACAGCAGCGATCACCCACGATTGACGACTCACAGAAAACCTTCCCCCGTCTGGTACCCAGCCCGTCCGGTAATACAGCTACTCAAGACGGCGACTGTGGATAGATCATAATCGCACTGCGGTACAGGACCTGCCCGATTGCCGCTTCCTTCTTCCCCGAATCCCCGAAATCCTCGAACGACAGACGAGTTCCGTCCTCGGCGAGATAGTCGTAGTAGGCCACCGTCCCGGACGGGGTGAGCCCGGTGGTCGCCTCCCCGATATAGCGGGCGGTACCCGACTCCTCCAACCGGAACCGTTTTCCGTCGTGCTCGAGCACGTCGCCGCCGGGCGCCGGGATACCCGGCGTCTCCGTCCACAGCACCAGCTCGAGCTCGGGATCCTCTTCCACCGACAGCCATTTACGAATGCCCTTGGCGTTGTCCAGCAGATGCTCACTCCACTGGTAGCCGCCCTCCTTCAGCCGCAACGATCCGCGCACGGTGTAGGTCTCGCCGAAGATATCGGCGATATCGCCGGCCTTCAGCGCCCGCGGGTCACCGCGCAGGGCATCGGAGTCCCGGTCGGCGAACGGGTCGACCGGACCGGGTGGCGCGGTAGGCGCGCTCCGGCGCTGTATGAGCAGGTACGCCACGATGCCCGCCAAGACGAGTACCACGATCAACACGACGATCCACAGTGCGGTGATGGCTGCCTCCCTCCGGCGATCTCAGCGGAGAGTAGCATTCCCACCTCCCGCACGCCGGTCACCGCGTCCACCTACCTCACGATGACCGGCAATCGCCTACGTCTGCTCAGGTCCCTGGATCGGCGGCGGCTCGGGCGGCTGCGATGCAGTGATCTTCGGTTCCGGCATCTCCGTGGGCGCTTCGGGAATCTGCATATTCGTGCCACCGGCGGCGTCCAGGCCGGTCGGATGGAAGTAGTTCTGGAACTTCCCGTACTGGGGATTGTCCAGATTGCTCTGATTCAGCGGCACCAACCGGCCGTTTTCGAGATAGTGCGGCCCGTTACCGTTGTCGACGACAACCGCGCTGTGGTTCTCCCACGCGATCACGTCACCCGTCCGCAGGGCCGATACATCGACCACCTGCCACGGATGCTCGACGGTCTGCTCCCCGGGTGTCCCGGCATAAGCGGTGCCCGCATCGATCGCGGGATTACCCTGCTGCCGGGTGAGGGCATCGGAAACACCCTGCGGGACCTTGATCTTCGTCTCCGGATCACCGGGTATCGGCCAATCCGCGTTGGCGCCGGGAGTGCTGACGATCGGCGGTGCCCCGGTATCGGACGGCGCAGTGACGGCCGGCTGAGCGGTGGCAACGCCCGGGTCGGCGGTGACGGGCACGCCCGGAGACTGCTGCGGCGGGCCGGGAACCTGCCGATTCTGGTCGCGGCCGCGCTGCTCGTCGTCCTTGCCTTTGTCCTCGCCTTTATCGCCGCCACCCAACGGGCCCTGGCCACCCATAGCGTTGGCCAGCAATGGCATCGCCATCATCGCGGACGGGTCCATACCGGCCTGCTGCGGCTGAGCCGGCGCCTGAGCCTGCGTAGCACCGCCACCCGCATTTCCGGTGTCGCCGTTGATGTACTCCATCACCCGATCCTCGAGGCTCGAGGGTTTGTCCTCCTCGCCCCCACCGAGCAGATCCTCCGTGGCCGAACCCTCCGGAGTGGACTCGGAACCTCCCAGGATATTCGAGAAATCCTCGCCCAGAGCAGCGAGTTCCGCGTCGGGATCAGCACTCGGCTCGGTATCGCTGCCGGTATCGGCACCTGCATCAGTATCGCTACCCGAGTCGAACTCGCTGTCGCCGCCGTTGTTTCCGCCGCCGTTGTTGTTTCCGCCGCCGTTGTTGTTGCCGCCGCCGTTGTTGCCGCCGCCGCCGTCGTCCTCGTTGCCCGAGTCCTCATCACCCGAGTCCTCATCACCTGAGTCCTCATCACCCGAGTCCTCATCACCCGAGTCGTCGTCACCGGGGCCCTCGAATTGATTGAAAATTGGGTCGGCCGGCGCGACCGGGTAGTCGAGATCTGCCACCGTCTCGGCGAAACTCCACACTTTCTCGGTGCAATACAGCACAGCCTCGCTGATTATTCCGTATATGGCAGCCTCTTCGGCAATGTTCTGCACCCCTTCCTCGGTGTACATCTTGCCCTGCCCCGGCCCCTGACCTTCGATACCTCTCAGCGCCTCCTCTATATCATCGTTCGCCGTCTGTATATGGTCGTACATATCGATGTAGTAATCGTCGTTCAAGCCATTTACTTCATGGGTCAAATCTTCGAGTTTCATATCCCTGCTGACCCAAGACTGCTCCAGTGCCGAAACGGCGATCGATGCATCCCGGTAGGATTCGGTGGCCTCCCCCTCGGAATCCGTCACTTCCTCGGATAGCGGTGCAATGAAATCCTCGGCCAGAAAGTCGTCCCAGACTATTTTGTTGCCATCGGCCTTCTCTTGCCGGGCATCCCTCAAGTATCGGAGAAATTCAGGACTGCTGGCATCCTTGGAGTCCACCGCACCCATCTGGTCCATAACATCCAGAAGCGCCATATTCGCTATGCGGCGGAACTCCTTGAGGGTCTCCGACGCACCCGAGAAAGTGGTGATCTGAAGAGGGAAATCCGAAAACTTGTCGCCTTTTTCAGGTTTGGCACTCGCGACTTCTTGCTGGAATTCCTCATGCGCCTCTTCGGTTTGAGCTGCCCATATTATATTGTCCGGATTGAGGGAGGAATAGTTTCCATCCCACTCGCCGGGGACATCCGAGAGTGCGAGTAGCTGACCGTCGTTCGTCACCACGAACTGGTCAGGTTTCAGGTCTCCCCCCTGATGCCAATCGCCGGACGCGCCGTCTCGTTCGTCCCCGCTATCCGGCGTGGCCGACCAGGTTCGTCCATGATCACCGTCCAGGCGGAGAGTATGCAAGCCGCGCTGCCCGGTCCATCCGGTGGGCCGCCAGTCCCATTCCTCTTCGGTGAACTCGACCTTGTTGCCCCCGTCACCACTCGAGAGCTGGGTGGTCGTTTCGCTCGGAACATGCATGGTAACGAGCTGGCCGTCCTGCATTCCCACCTTGTAGTCGCCGTTCTCGGAGACCATCCATTGGCCGTCCTCGAGAGACTCCCCTGGATTCAGGAAATTATCGCCGTTACCCATCAGCTCGTTAACCCATCGCCTGATCAAGCCGCAGCAAGACGCGACCTACGCATTCTTGTTCCGAGTCCATCCTCAGAGCCGATCTCTACACGTCACTATCGGCCGAGGCGCCCCGAACCCGGACACCGCCGTCCAGATCCGTCGTCTCGAACGTATTTCCGCCGCTGGTCGATGAATCACCCATACCGTGCCTGAGGTTCCCCCCTCTGGTGAATGCCGCCTCCCGTCCGCGAGCATGCTCGCGAGCCCAGGTGTTGAACGCATTGGCAGCCTTGCCGTGCTGATACTCCAGACTGCCCTCCCACTCCGGATCCCCCACGGCACGCTGATGATCGACATCACCGGCGGCACGTTCTCCGTTACCCGTCCTGCGCCATGCATCCGGATCCTGCGCAACGTTCCTGACCATAGCTGGAGACCCTCCGTTCCAACAGTTCGAACTATTATCGGCCATCCCCACCCCTGAGAGCTTCAATCGCCTCCGAACTCGGATCTTTCGGACAGTTTGTAGTCGTTCTCCATCGGAAGCCGTAGCCTGCCCGCAAGATGAGCCCCTTTGTTGGTGGTCATCAACTCGGCCCGACGGCCGACCTGCGACTTCATCCGAGCCAGTTTCGCGACTTTGAGAATTTCGTTCGACAACCACGCATCGGTGTTCTCCCACACTTCGTCACCGAGATGTATGCCGATGATCATTCCGTGACGATCGCACGCTACGCCCACGGAGTAGTCAGGGTTGAACACCTCGTACCCCGAAGTCGCACCTGATACGGACGACTCCGCCTCGGCGTCGTCCGATTCATGCGTATTCACCAGTGCCTCACCCACCGAAAATGCAGGAACGCAGCATCACTGATGCCGTCGAGGCATAGGCCAGTGCGCCTCCTCCAACGTCGACCGATGCTGCCGCAATGCGTCGACCGTACTGTCACGGATGCCGGCCATGATATCGGCAACCAACTCTGCCCGACCGAAAGCCGCGATGGTGCCCGGCGCGATGTACAGGTCGGTCAGGCGGCCCATCCCATCGACTTCAGGGATAACGCGTGAACTGGGAGACGGACGGCGGGCGCGAATCTTGTCGATTGCCTCGAACATATCGTGGGCAGCGTGGACGAATGCCCGGCCAGATTCCAGCGCCGCCGCCGTATCCGGGTGCAGCATATGGGCTCGACCCCATTTGTTCACCACGTCGGCACCTCATCTCCTCCCGCATGATCCACTCGAACAATCTTCCACACAACCGGGTGACTTCTCACCCCTGGGACTAAGCCACGCTCGATGGCTGCGGGGCACCGAGCTCGGCCGGCCACGGCCTCGAACTAGTCTCGAGCTGTTCCGGTCGAGGGAGGGCTGAACGGCTTGGAAGCAGTCATCACCCCCGTGACGTTATGACTCTCCCGGTACTCGATTCCGGCGAAACCCACCGACTGCAGGGCGGTGGTGTAACGCCGGATATCGACATCCGCGAGCGGGTCGGGGCCGTGGTGCCGACGCGTCGACCAGCCGGACAAGAACCGCACTCGCGGGGTCGGGTGGGCATCGGCAAGCAGCAACCGTCCCCCCGGCCGCAGCACCCGCCACATCTCGGCGATCGCCGCCTCCCGGTGTTCCTCCGGAATGTGGTGCATGACGAAGGTGCATGTCACGATATCGACGGAGGCATCGGGCAGCGGCAGTTCCTGGGCCGGGGCCTGGAGGTAGCGGTGGTTCGCGCGGGTATCACGGCGGTTGTTGTAGTCGATGGCGGTGGCGGAAGGGTCGATACCGGCCGCACTCCCCTGCGGTCCGACCCGCGCTCCCAGTGCGCGGACGAGTTTCCCGGGCCCACAACCGATATCGACGGCGTCGTCGCCGGGACCGGCCCCGCTCGCCCGGACCAGTTCGGCGAGCAACCGGCGGTGCCGGCCGAGGAACCATACGGTGGTGAACAGGTTGTATCGCCGCATACCCTCGATGACCAGGCCGGTATCGGGCGCGTCGACGAACATCGGGCTGCGGGTGTGCTGATCTGATGTCATGGGTCGATCGTCGCCACCGCGGCCGCTGTCGACCAGAATCAGATATCCCCGTTCTGTCCGTTACCGGACAGGTCCGGCGAAACTGTCCACCGAGGAAGGCCTATGGGCACCCCTGACCGCCGGGTCCGGCGCACCCGGGAGACTCTGCACCGCGCCCTCATCGAGCTGATGATGGAACGCGCCTACGACCGCATCAGCGTGAGCGATGTGATCGCGCGGGCGGATATCGGGCGCTCCACCTTCTACACCCACTACCGGGACAAAGACGATTTGCTCGTGGTGAGTTGCGGTGAACATCTGCGCCAGGAGATCGCCCGTTCATCCGACCGCGGCCGCTGGGCGCCGGTCCGGGTGATGATCGGCCTGGCCGCGAGTTATCCGCAGGTATACGAACCGTTGATCGGGCCCAAGGCCTCGGTGACTGCCCTGCGCGGGTATCTCAGCAGTATGGCCGCCATCCTGCGCGAACATCTCGACGAGCAGCCCGGTCCACGCACCGACGACCTCACTGTCACCGCGCTCTCCTGGGCGCTCGTCGGCCTGCTCACGGCGGTCGCCGACCGTGCGAACCCGGTCGCACCGGAACTCGCCTGGTGCCACTTCGAGGCGATCAGCCGCGGCGTTGCCACCCCCGCCGAAGATGTCTGAACCCCTGCTACGCCGAGCCTCGGACCTGCCCGATCGACCGCTCACCGATTACCGGCGGTCTATGGTCCCATTGATCGAGAGTGACCGCCTTCACAACCATGACCGCGCCTACGGTCGTTGCGACACTAGAAGTGAAGGCCGCACATGAAGTCTGGAACCACCGCCGCAACCGCAGCATTGGGGCTTATCGCCGCACTGACGCTCACCGCATGCGACACCACGCCCAGCACACCCGGCGCCCTCGGTCTCACCGTGGAATCGACGAGCGCCGGTGCTTTCGCCCTGACCTGGAACGGCGCCGACAAGGCCACCGTCTTCGCGTCGACCTCGGCTGCCGACCCGTCGAGTACCGGTGAAGAGGTCGCCGATGTAGACGGCCGGTCGGCGGAGATCACCGATCTCGATCCCGTCCTGCGCTGGTATTTCGAGGCACGCAACGGGGACAACGGCGAAACCGTTGCCTCGACCCGGCAGTTCACACTGCAGGGAGCGCACAACGTCCGGGATATCGGCGGGTACCGGACTGCCGACGGACAGTCGATCGCCTGGGGCAAGGTATTCCGCGGGGACACCCTCACCGATCTCACCGCGGACGATTTCCGGGCTGTCGAGGGCGCGGGGGTGGGCACAGTGGTCGACTTCCGCAGCGAAGACGAGATCGCCAGATCCGGCGCGGACAAGCTACCGGCCGGGGTCGAACTGGTGAATACCCCGCTGCTCGACGAGAACACCCAGGCCCTCTCCGAAGCCATCCAATCGGCGATGACCACCGGGGACGGCGCCGCCATGGCGGCCACGCTCGGCGGTGGAAAGGCGATACGTATCGCGGACGAGAGCTTCGTGAACCAGCTCGGCAAGCCGGACACCATGGCCGGCTACGCGGAAACATTGCGGCTCATCGCCGGCTCCGACAGGGCAGTGATCTACCACTGCACCGCGGGTAAGGACCGCACCGGCATGATGACCGCCCTGCTGCTGGGGCTACTCGGCATCCCGGACGAGACGATCGTCGAGGACTTCGTCGCCTCCAACACCTACAACCGCGAACACAACGACAAGACCTACGCGTTCCTTTCGGGCAAGGGCGTCGATATCGAACTGATCCGTCCGCTGATGGAACAGAGCGTCGGCATGATTCAGCCCGTCCTCGACGCAGTCCACAACGAGTACGGCGGCTGGGACGAATTCGCGAAAACCGTACTCCGGCTCGATACCGGCACGTTGACAAAGCTTCGAGACTCGATGCTCACGGTGTAGTTTCGCGTGATGAGCACTGCGCAGGACCGTGGCCCGATCTTCGACGGGGTGAAAATCGGCCGCCCGGCGACCGGTGCGCTGATCGACGCAGGCTATCGAACGCTCACCGACCTGCCGGAATCTCTGGACGAACTGCTCGCGCTGCACGGCGTGGGCCCGCGAGCGGTGCGGTTCCTGGATGCGGCGCGGCGCGGCAAATCCGGCTGATATCCGTTGCCCGGATCGGGTCAGTCGCCGCTGCGGTGGCCGAGATCGGGCCAGGGTGGGCGGCGCAGGATCGCGAGGCTGGTGATCACGGCCGCGAGCAGGCCGATCAGCTCACCCATGAGCGCGATCCGGTTGATATCCACCGCGGGAACCCAGGCCGCGGCGCCGTCGGGACGACGAACACCCCGGCGGGCCGCATCACCGGACTGATCACGCCACGGCGGGCGACGGTGATGACTATCGCGCCGTCGGCGGTCTCGAACGGCTCACCGTAGACCGGGGCGGGTTCGGCCGCTGTGAATCCCAGTCGCTCCCGAATCGCCATGCCGTGCGCCCCAATCCCTCGTGACCGGTATCTGCCGCCACACTCGTGCCGGTGCGGCGAAGCCTACGGCCCGACCCGCCCGCACGACGGGATTTCGCTGCCGGAGCACTCGGCGTCACGGCGGGGGCGACGGCGGAGCGGTATGCCGCCGGCACCAGCCCGGGTGGACGTGCGGTGTTGCGCCGGCTACGTGTGCCCTCGGACGGTTGCGGCCCGGGCCGATGCCTCCCGTATCGCCCGTGCCGGCCGTCGCGCGCCGCACCTCCACAGGGCAGGCCGCCGCGAGCAGATGCGGGTTCTCCGCAACACCCCTCGTGTGCTGCGGCGGGCCGGCCCGGGTCGGCTGTCTGCAACCGTCAAGCGGCCCATTTCTCGGGATGCAGATGATGCTGCGTGAGTGCGTTGGCATGCCCGTGACCGAAACCGTGCTCGGTCTTCAGGAATTCGACGAGCTCCTTGTGCGACGACAGCCCGGAATCACGCAGGGCGGCCTTCCACTCCTCGATACTGCGGCCGTACTTCGCCTCGATGGACGGGAAGTAGGACGCGGGGCCTTTGGGCTGTGCCGCCATGATCGGTCTCCTTGTTCCACACAACGTTCCTCGCATAGGACGGGGCATCGGCCGGAAACTCGTCGGCGGCCGACCTGTGACCCCGACCACATACATCGCCGGCTTTCACTGGTACTGCCTGAGCATCGCTGCCGCCAGCTCGCGGATCCGTTCACGCGCCTCCGGCGGGCCGGTCACCAGGAAATCGTCGGCGAACTGCAGAAGTTGCCGCACATCCTCGACCACCCGGCACGCCACACCGATACGCACCCGGCCGCCTGCTTCCGCAGACAGGACCGTCAACCGGGTGCCGAGGATACGTTTCGCGCGTTCCAGCTGACCGGCGGTCAGTTCACCTTCGATCCGGACGGCTCCCGCGGTTTCCCAGCTCGCCGACAGTTCCGCGGCCACCGCCTGCAAGGTCGCCCCGGGCCGTAGCTGCCGGGGTGTGCGCAACGGGCGCCAGCCGGCGACCCGTTCCAGCGAATACAGGCGCGGCCGGGAAGACCCGTCGGCCACGAGATACCAGCGGCCGCCCTTGGCCAGCAGACCGTAGGGGTCGACGATCTGCCAGACCGGTTCGGTCTCGTTCGAGCGGCGGTAGTTCACCCGTAACCGGACACCGCGCCGCAGATCACCCAGCAGTTCCGCGGGCCCGATGCCCGCACCGGGCGGCCCGAACCAGGGCCGGTTGTCCGTCGTGACCACCGCGTGCACCGGCAGCAGATTCTCCGGCCGCATCCGCCCCGGTGCCACCTTGCTCCTGGCCCGCCGGCTGTCGACCCCGCCACCGAGCTGATCGCGCTGCGCATCGTCGAGGCCGGACAGCGCGAGATGGTCACGTTCGGCCGGGGTGAGCCGGGCGAGGTCCAGGGCACCACCGGGTAGCAGCGTCACCCCACCCCATCTGCCCCGCCGGACCAGTATCGGAAACCCGGCGTCCTGCAGCCATTGCACGTCCCGGAACACCGTCCGCACCGATATGCCCAGTTCGGCGGCCAGATCGGTGGTGGTGACGGTTTCCCGGGACTGCAGGGCGATCAGCAGGGAAAAGAAGCGATCGGGCGTCATAGGGAAATATTCTTCCGAAAACCTGCCGGAACCTGTCAGGTATGGCAGCGAATCTCGTCTCGTCCACAACGACGGCAAGAGGAGAACACCCCCATGACCACACCGAACATGTTCATCGTGTACGTCCGCGACGCGGCCGCCGCCGCCCGCTTCTACGGCGACCTGTTCGAGATGAAGCCCGTATTCGAGAGCCCGCGATTCATCGCGTTCGACCTCGGCGGCGGCATCCAGCTCGCCGTGTGGAGTGGTGTCGAGGAAGGCTTCTCCTTCACCGGCCCACGCACCAGCGAACTCTGCCTGGCCCTGCCCGGCGGGCCCGAGGAGATCGACAACCACTTCCGGAAGTGGGTCGAAAAAGGCGTAGACGTCGTCGCCGAGCCCTATGACGAGGTCTTCGGCCGTACCTTCGTGGTCGGCGACCCCGACGGCAACCTGATCCGCGTGGCCCCGGTGGACTGAGACGCCCGAGTGCGGGGCGGTACTCCTGCCCCGCACACCCCGGGCGGTGCCCGGCGGAAAGATCGTTGCACCCACCGGCTCTCCGCATCGGCACCCGCACCACTGCCCGGCCACCGGGAATCCCCGCCGGTACGGATCAGCCTGCGCCGTATCGCAAGAGGCGACCGGGCCCGCGTTCCCATTCGCACTACGATCTTTCTCCAGTGCCGGATTCCGGTTCCGGCCGATGCGAGAGGGTCGCCGATGCGACACGTACTCAGAGGCGTGGTGCTGTCTCTGCTACTGGTGCTCGCCGGAGCCACGCAGGTAGGTGTGGCGACGGGGCAGGATCCCGGCCGGCCGGTGGTGAAGGTCGGGACCGAAGGCACCTATCCACCGTTCTCGTTCCACGATCCGGGCAACCGGCAGCTCACCGGCTACGACATCGAAGTGGTCCGGGCGATCGCCGACCGGGCCGGCTGGGAACTCGAATTCGTCGAAACACAATGGGACGCGATCTTTCCCGCCCTGGACTCCGGGCGGATCGATATCATCGCCAACCAGGTATCGGTCAACGATGAGCGCCGGGCGAAATACGGGCTGTCCGAGCCCTACACCTACTCCCGCGGCGTGATCGTCCGGCGCACGGGCGACGAACAGATCCGGACCCTGGACGATCTCGCCGGGCGCACCACCGCGCAGTCGAGCACCAGCAACTGGGCTCAGGTCGCCCGCGACGCCGGCGCAAATGTCGAAGCGGTCGAAGGCTTCGCGCAGGCGGCGGCGCTGCTCACCCAGGGCCGCGTCGACGCGATCGTCAACGACAACATCGCCGTGCTCGACTACCTGGCAAGTACCGGGTCCACGGATATCGAGATCGCCGGCGATGCCGGAGCGGAGACCAGTGAGCAGGTCCTCGCCTTCCGGAAAGGCGACGCCGCATTGCTCGACCAGGCGAACCGGGCCATCGCCGCGCTGGCGGCGGACGGGACACTCGCCGCCATCTCACAGAAGTATTTCCGGGCCGATGTCTCGGTACCCGATGGCGGAACCGCCGACCTGTCGGAGGGGCGCGGCCCCCGGAGCACCTGGGATGTGTTGCGCGGGGCGGCGTGGCCGATGTTCGTCGGACTGGTGAAGGTCACGGTCCCGCTGACCGCGCTGAGTTTCACCATCGGTCTCGTGCTCGCGCTACTGGTCGCGCTGGCGCGGATATCGTCCTATCGCCTCCTCGCCGCGCCTGCCCGCGCATTCATCTCCATCATTCGCGGCACACCGCTGCTCGTGCAGCTGTTCATCGTCTTCTACGGGCTTCCGCAGATCGGGTTGAAGTTCGATCCGTTCCTCGCTGCGGTGATCGCGTTCAGTCTCAATGTGGCCGGCTATGCGGCCGAAGTGATCCGGTCGGCGATTCTGGCGGTGCCGAAGGGTCAGTTCGAGGCGGCGGCAACGGTCGGTCTCGGGTATGCGCAGACACTGCGCCGCATCGTTCTCCCGCAGGCAACCAGGACAGCAGTGCCACCGCTGTCCAACACCTTGCTCTCACTACTCAAGGACACATCGCTGGGCTCGGTGGTGCTGCTGACCGAACTGTTCCGCGAGGCCCAGCTCGCGGCGGCCGAAAGCAACGACTTCCTCGCCTTGTACACGTTCGCCGCGCTGTACTACTGGGTGATCTGCGCGGCCCTCTCCGCCGCGCAGAAACGACTGGAGACGCGACTCGACAGGTTTGTGGCCAAATGACCGACACCACTGAGCACAATACCGAGCCGGCCCGGATACGGGTCCGAGGCCTCGAAAAGTCCTTCGGCGAGCGGCAGGTGCTGCGCGGCCTCGACTTCGAATCCCGGCGCGGCACTTCGACCGTCCTGCTCGGGCCCTCGGGTTCGGGCAAGACAACCGTGCTGCGCTCCCTCAATGCACTGGATATCCCGGAGCGCGGGATCGTCGGCATAGACGATGTCGAGATCGACTTCGCCCGGCTGCCCCGCGGCCGGGCAGGGCGCCGGGAAGCGAGCCGGCTCCGCGCCCAGAGCGGGATGGTCTTCCAGTCCCACAACCTCTTCCCGCACCGCACGGTGCTGGAGAACATCATCGAAGGCCCGGTCGTCGCCCAGCAGCAGCCCCGGGAAGAGGCGATCGCCGCGGCCCGGGCCCTGCTGGAGCAGGTGGGTCTCGCTGACCGAGCCGACGCCTACCCCTTCCAGCTTTCGGGTGGCCAGCAACAGCGCGTCGGCATCGCCCGGGCCCTGGCCCTGAAACCCCGCGTGGTGCTGTTCGACGAACCGACCTCATCGCTGGACCCCGAACTGGTCGGCGAGGTGCTCGCGGTGATCAAGGACCTTGCCACCCAGGATTGGACGATGGTGATCGTGACCCACGAGATCCGCTTCGCCCAGCAGGTAGCGGATCAGGTCCTGTTCCTCGACGAGGGCACCATCGTCGAACGCGGCCCCGCCGGCCAGGTGATCGGCGAGCCCCGAGAGGAACGAACACGCCGCTTCCTGAAACGCGTACTACTCGACCCTGGATAGGTTGTCCGCACGGCAGCGACATTCGACGCGGCCGTACAGTTCCGCAAACGCCCCGGGGGCTCGCTCGTACAGTCACATACAACGAGAACCGTTCGGCTGCGTAATCCTTCAGAAGAGTTCGGGTGTCGCCGGCGGCACATCGTCGAGGAATGAACGCACCATCGGCACCAGCGCCGCCGTCTCCCCGCTGATACCGATATGCGAGGTCGCGGGCAGAATCAGCAAGCGCGCAGCCGGTGCCTTGTGCAACATCCCCGAAGCTGCCGCCTGCTCGTCACCGCCCCCGCGCAGCAGGAACATCTGCAACGCATGCTCCGGTTTCACGCCGTCCGCATCACCGATGATCACCATCGTCTTCGCCGAAATCGAACGCATCTGCGCGTCACTGATGTTCTGGTCTTCGATATTCAGCACCTTCATCTTGTCGATGTATGTGCTGAAAACCGTGGGGTCCGGCGTGTGTTCCATGAACGCCTTCTCG
This sequence comes from Nocardia carnea, assembly GCF_029868325.1. Taxonomy (GTDB): domain Bacteria; phylum Actinomycetota; class Actinomycetes; order Mycobacteriales; family Mycobacteriaceae; genus Nocardia; species Nocardia carnea_C. The sequence goes on along the minus strand of NZ_JARWNW010000156.1, from coordinate 7,218 downwards.
ACAGCTGTACCGGCGAACGCTGTCGCGTCGAGACCCGCGATGACCTCCGGCACCGAGGGATACCAGCCGTCCCTGCGGAAGGTGGCCGACATCGAAACCAGCTTGTCGACGAGCGCCGGGTGGCGAAGTGCGAGCTGCAGCGCGACTCCGCCGCCCTGCGAGTAGCCCATGACATCCGCGCGCTCGATATCCAAGGCGCGCAGCAATTCCGCCGCATCGTCGGCGAATTGCTCGTAGGACATCGTCCGCGAAGTATCCGCGGTCCGGCCGTGTCCCTGCTGGTCGAAGACGATCACCGCCCGCTCGCCCGCGAAACCGGATATCCACGATGTCATCGAATCGGTGGCCATGAACGCGCCGGGTATCAGCAGCAGCGGCGTGGTTTTCGAACTGCCGAGATCACCGTGCACTTCGTAATACAGGCCCAGGCCATTGATAGGCAGGTGACCACTGCGCGAAAGGGTCGGCGCCGTCATTTCGAGCTATCGCTCGCGTCGCCGGATGCGGTGGCCCCCGCATTCGGACCGTACAGCCGGGCCACGTCGGGAGAGTCGAGCCACTTGGAGTAAGTAGGCGATTTCGGCCATCCGTCGGGCGAATCCTGCCATTCCTCCTGGCGACCCCACGGCAGGAGATCGACCAGCGCAAACGTGTAGCTGAGCTGCTCGGTACCGCGGCCGTTGGTGTGCCAGGTGCGGTAGACCTTGTCGCCGTCGCGGAGAAAGACGTTCACCGCGAAACCGCCGCCGGGCGGTGCGTCCACATCCGCGCCGAACGAACTCTCCGAGGACGAATACCAGTCCATCCTGTTGCCGACCTTCGCCCTGTAGGCCAGCGCCACGTCGATGGGCCCATTGGTGACGATGACGAAGCGGGCATCGTAGTTCTCGAGCCACCCCAGCCGGACAAACTGCGACGTGAACCCAGTACAGCCGCCGCACTGCCACTCCGCACCATCGGACCACATGTGGTTGTAGACAATGAGCTGAGAGCGCCCGTCGAATATGTCGACCAGCCGGACAGGACCGTCCGGGCCGATCAGTGTGTAGTCCGGCAGCTCGACCATCGGCAACCTGCGGCGTTGCGCGGCAATCGCGTCCAGTTCACGAGTGGCGGCCTTCTCCCGCTTCCGCAGGTCGTCGAGCGCGGTCTGCCAAGTCTGCCGGTCGACGATCGGTGGCAAGGCGCCGGCGGTGTGCTCGGTCATGTTCACTCCCCAGAGTTCGGATGAAACTGCTCTGGATGTGTTGACCGGAGCCGGACACAGAACTCATCGCTGTCGCGAGTGCGAGAGCAGGGATCGATACCGGCGGGCTGGACGATCTGCGCCGGCACAGGTCGATGGCCCGACTGCCACGCGCGTTACCTGTGTGCCGCTGTGGCCGGATACAGACGAGTCCACCCGCCGAGTGATCACATCTGCGATCACCGAGCGGGTGGACTCGAAACCTTCTACTGCATATCCACTGCGTACCGGAAGCCCGGAGAGGTGGAACCGCAGGTCAGGATCACACGTCGAAGTAGAGCTCGAACTCGTAGGGGTGCGGGCGCAGGTTCACGGGGGCGATTTCCTGCTCACGCTTGATGTTGATCCAGGTTTCGATCAGGTCCTCGGTGAAGACATTGCCTTCGGTGAGGTACTCGTGGTCGGCCTCGAGGCGGTCGATCACCGATGCCAGGCTGGTGGGGGCCTGCGGGATGTTCTTGGCCTCCTCCGGCGGGAGCTCGTAGAGGTCCTTGTCGACCGGGGCCAGCGGCTCGATCTTCTTCTTGATGCCGTCCAGGCCGGCCATCAGCATGGCGGCGAAGGCCAGGTACGGGTTGCCCGAGGAGTCCGGGGCGCGGAACTCGATGCGCTTGGCCTTCGGGTTGTTGCCGGTGACCGGGATGCGGACCGCGGCGGAGCGGTTGCGCTGCGAGTACACCAGGTTGATCGGGGCCTCGTAGCCGGGGACCAGGCGGTGGTAGGAGTTCACGGTGGGGTTGGTGAACGCCAGCAGCGACGGGGCGTGGTGCAGGATGCCGCCGATGTAGTGGCGGGCCAGATCCGACAGTCCGGCGTAACCGGCCTCGTCGTGGAACAGCGGCTTGCCGTCCTTCCACAGCGACTGGTGGGCGTGCATACCCGAACCGTTGTCGCCGAAGAGCGGCTTCGGCATGAAGGTGACAGTTTTGCCCTCGGCCCAGGCGGTGTTCTTGACGATGTACTTGAACAGCTGCAGATCGTCGGCGGCGGCCAGCATGGTGTTGAACTTGTAGTTGATCTCGGCCTGACCGGCGGTGCCGACCTCGTGGTGGCCGCGCTCCAGCTCGAACCCGGCGTTCTGCAGGTTGGTGGAGATCTTGTCGCGCAGGTCGACGTAGTGGTCGTAGGGGGCCACCGGGAAGTAGCCGCCCTTGTTACGGACCTTGTAGCCGCGGTTGGGGCTGCCGTCGGGGTTGGTCGCGGCGCCGGTGTTCCAGGAACCGGAGATGGACTCGACCTCGTAGAAGGCGCCGTTCATCTGCGAGTCGTAGCGGACCGAGTCGAAGATGTAGAACTCGGCCTCGGCGCCGAAGAACGCGGTATCGGCGATACCGGTGGAGCGCAGGTACTCCTCGGCCTTACGCGCGATATTGCGCGGGTCGCGGGAGTAGGCCTCGCGGGTGAACGGATCGTGCACGAAGAAGTTCATGTTGAGCGTCTTCGCCGCCCGGAACGGGTCGATCTGCGCGGTGCTGAAATCGGGCAGCAGCAGCATATCGGACTCGTCGATGGACTGGAATCCCCGCACCGAGGAGCCGTCGAACGCGAGGCCCTCCTCGGCGAGGTCGGCGGTGAACGCCTTCGCCGGGATGGAGAAGTGCTGCTGTACACCGGGCAGATCGCTGAATCGGATATCGACGTATTCGACATCCTGATCCGCCATGTACTTGATGACCTCGTCGGCCGTGCTGAACGTCACTTAGCTCTCCTTACGGATAGATCCCAGCCAGTATCGAGTGCGGGGCGTCGCGATCCGACGGTATGGACAGGGTGTTTCCCGGCCGTCAAGGGTTTGTTTCGCCAGTGTTACACGTGCCGCACGGCACGTGTCGTCGGCCACGCCACGGACATTACCGCGCACCGTACCGGCCGGACAGGCCCGCCGGACCGGCACACAGGCCGTTGTGCTCGGTGACCGCCCGATATGCCGGAAACGGTGAGGCCTATCCTGGGGTTCATGGCACGTGCTACCGGCTCCTGGCTCACCGGACCCACCGAGACACCGGGCGATCCGGAACCGAGCGAATACCCGGGCGAACATATCGGGCTGCCCCGCTCCGGCGCGGGATCGCTGGTCGGGATGGCCCGCCGGATCACCGCGATGGCCGTCGACTGGGTGATCGCCATGGGGATCGCGGCGCTGATCGTGCGACCCAACCCGGATCGGATCATCGCCGAGACCGAACTGCCGGCGGGCGTCGCGGAGCCGACAGCGTTCGAGGCCGTATCGGGGGCGTTGAGCACCCCGACGTGGCTGGTGTGGATGGCGATCGGCCTGCTCGCGGTGGCGCTCTTCGGTTTCACCCCGGGGCAGTACTTCCTGCGGTTGCGGGTGATCCGGATCGACGCACCGGTGCGGGTCGGTTTTCTGCGCGCGCTGGCCCGGCAGGTCCTGCTGACCTTCGTGGTGCCGGCACTGTTCACCGACGGCGACGGGCGCGGTATGCACGACCGCGCCACCGGCACCGCGGTAGTTCGCACGCGCTGAGCTGTGTCTACTGGCGCCGCCTCCGGCGTCGCGGGTTCGGGGCCCTATAGGTCTCGTTCTTCACTCCGCCGCTCCTCCGCTTCGCTCCCCCGCTCTGTCGCTCCAGAACGAGACGGGCCCCGAACCATGCCGGTGAACTATCCGCGAACCATGCCCGTGAACTGACCGCGAAGAATTCCGGTGAACTATCCGCCTTCGCATTGTTCGCGCCCCCGGCCGGCGGGAGCTGCCCCAGCTTCAGTAGCCGACCCAGTTCCAGCTCAGAATGGCCCACATCCATGGTTCGGGGCCCGTCTCGGATCTGGACTGACGGAGCGGGGGAGCGAAGCGGAGGATGGAAGATTCGAGACCTATAGGGCCCCGAACCCGCGCCGCCGAAGGCGGCGCAATATATTCAGCGGCGGCGGATGGTGCGCTGCATACCGCGCATTTTGGCGTTGGTCGGCATCGGGCCCTTCGGCATCGCCGGGCCGCCGCGGGCGCTCAGGGCGCTGAGCCGGCCTTCGATCTGGTCCATCCGCTTGGTGTCGATATTGCGGGGCAGCTTGGTGAGGTAGCGCTGCAGTTCCTTGAGCGGAACCTGGCCTTCCTCGTTACCGACTGTCACGTCGTAGATGGGGGTGTCGCCGACGAGCCGGGCGGTGCGCTTCTTCTCCTGCGCGAGCAGCGATCGCAGCCGCTGGGGTGAGCCCTCACCCACGAAGATCACTCCGGGGAGCCCGATCACCCGGTGCACGGCGTCGAGCTGGGTGGTGGCGGCGATACCGTTGCTGACCCGCCATTTGCCCTGCAGGTTGTCCAGCACCCAGGCGGCGGCTCCGGCCTGGCCCTCGGCCTTGCCGTAGACGGTTTTCTGGACGCGCCGGCCGAAGATGATGAAGGCGAACAGCACACCCAGCAGCAGGCCCAGGGGCAGCAGGAACCACTGCACATCGAACAGGAAACCGATCCCGAACAGCACCAGCGTGGTGATCACCACGGCGCCGATCATCAGCGGCAGCAGCAGTTTGTCCTCTTTGCGCTGCATCTGGAACGCCTGCCAGATCTGCTGACGACGTTCCTTCGACTGCTGTTTGCGCGCCGCTTTCGCCGCGGCCTTCGCCTCTTTGTCGGGCTTGCCTGCTGCCATGACTCCCACAATAATGCCCGCACCCAGGCCGCCGGTCACGGGACGGGCAAGCCATCCGCGCCGGTCGCGGCATCCGCCCGCCCACCACCGGATCAGCGGCGGCGGCGTTCGCGCCTGCGCGGTAGGCGGCGGGTTACGGATCGCGCCGGGCGATTCGAAACGGCCGGCCGCCGCCCCGGCACGGAGGTTGCCGCGAGCCCGATTCCGGGTCATCCCGGCAGTGCCGGGATCCCGGGTCGTACCGGCTTGCCGGGACGCCGACCGGCCGGGCGAGGACAATACAGGGATGTCCACCAACCTCGAGGCCCGTCCGTCGTCCGGCGACCCGGTCGACGACGCCACCGCGGAACGGCTAGCGGTGGCGCTGCGCTGTGTCACCGTATCGCGCGAGGAGGGCGCCGCATCCGGTGCGGAGCCGGCCGCGGCACAGGCTTCGCTCGATACGGAGTTCCGCCGGCTCGGCGCCCACCTGGAAGAGTCCTTCCCGCGGGTGCATGCCGAACTGGAATTGGAGAAGTTCGGGCACAGCCGGCTCTACACCTGGCGCGGGGTCGACGACACCCGGACCGCCGCCCTGCTGCTGGCGCACCAGGATGTGGTCCCCGCGGACGAACCCGCCCGCTGGACCCACCCGCCGTTCGCGGGTGTGGTGGACGAGGAGTTCATCTGGGGTCGCGGCGCGATCGACGACAAGAGCCGGGTGCTGGCGATCCTGGAGGCCGCCGAAGCCGCGCTGACCGCGGGGCTTCGGCCACGGCATACCGTTTACTTCGCCTTCGGCCACGACGAGGAAGTCTTCGGCGATACCGGTGCGGTGCAGATGGCGGACCGGTTGCGTCGACGCGGCGTGCGGGCGGATCTGCTGCTGGACGAGGGCGGCGTGATCACCGACGGGATCGTTCAGGATGTCCGGGTGCCGGTGGCCACCATCATGGTCGGCGAGAAGGGTTATGCCACGGTCCGGCTGTCGGTCACCGATTCGGGTGGGCATTCCTCCATGCCGGGACGGCAGACGGCGATCGGGCGGCTGGCCCGGGCGGTGAGCCGGATACAGGACCATCCGATGTCGTTGCGGATAACACCTGTGGTCACCGATATGCTCGCCCGCCTGCGGCCGCATCTGCCCGCCGCGAAACGCCGCCTGCTGGGGTTCGCCGGGGCGGCGGCGCCGGTGGTCGCCCGGATCCTGGCCGCGACCCCGCAGACCGAATCGCTGGTGCGCACCACCACCGCGCCGACGGTGATCCGGGGCGGGGTGAAGGCGAATGTGCTGCCGCAGCAGGCGGAGGCGCTGATCAATTTCCGGATCCTGCCCGGCGATACGGTGGAGTCGGTGCTGGCGCACTGCCGCCGGACGGTGCGTGACGCACAGGTGTCGATCGAACTGGTGGGGATGTCGGCCGAGCCCTCCCCCGCGCCCACGCCGGGGCCGCAGTTCGGCCTGATCGCCGAACTCACCCGGCAGGTGGCGCCGGAGGCCGCCGTAACCACCGGGTTGGTGCCGGGCGCCACCGATTCCCGGCACTACGACGATCTGGCCGCGACCCGCTGCAATTTCGCGCCGATCCGGCTCACCGCCGCGGATCTGGAGCGTATCCACGGAAACGACGAGCGGCTGTCACGGGTGAACTACGGCCGTTTGATCGATTTCAACCGGCGCCTGTTCACCGCGCTCGCCGAGCCGGACAGGACGCGCTGACACGGCGGGCGAAGTCCGCGGCGGGCGATGATCCTGATCGGCCGATCAGGCCATCGGATAAGCTCACCCGCATGAGTGCGGGTGTTTTCGAGTCGGAATTCTGTGGTTCGGTGCACCCTGGTAGCGACATCGCGATCGCGAAAGCCATTCCACCGACCACCGGCGTCTCGGTGCACGGTAGCCAGACTGCGCTACCGTCCACCGCCTCCAAATCGGATGGTTTCACCTCCGGGGCCGATCCCGGAGAACCCGCCGCCGCCTGACTGATTCCACACCGCAGCGGCACGGCCGCGCACAGATTTCTGTGGACTTCACACCGCCTGGCGATCCGTCACTGTGCCAGGCCTTTCGCGGCAGCAACTGCCCTCTGCCTCGGGATATCCGATGCCACGCGTCCGGACATCCCCTACAGGGGCTGACTCGGCTGCGCCTGCCACCGGACAGGCGGCAGCTCTGCGTCCGATATCCGATTGATTCCACCGGCCGAGGGGGGGGGGCGCCCCCCCGCGCGGCGCGGGCGGGGCGGGCCCCCCCCCGGGGGGGGGGGGCGCGCCGGGTGTGGGGGGGGGGGGGGGGTGGGTGTCGGGGATCGGGATGGTTCGGGCTGCGCCGAGAGCGGGCGGGGTGCGATGTTGCCGGGTCAGAAGGAGGTGGTG
>NZ_JARWNW010000155.1 GCF_029868325.1 Nocardia carnea | reverse complement strand
CCACTTCAGCACTCGAAGGGGATCGTGTTGCCCGCGGCGTCGCGGGTTCCGGTCACCTGTGCGATCGCGTCCGCCAGTTCGGCGCAGGATTTCCAGGTGCGCGGGGTGGTGTCATCGAGATTGCCGATCGTGTACCACTCTTCGGTTTCCCGGTAGCGGACCAGACCGTAACCGTCGGGGTCGAGGGTGATATCGAGGGCACCGGATATCGTCCCGGCTTCGCGGGTCATGACCGATGTCTTGTTCGGCAACTCGATGACTTCGGCTATTTGAACTCACCTCGTTTTATGCAGTCGTCCACGGCGGTCCGCAGCGCGGTCTGCTCGTCCTTATCGACGCTCAGTCCGTACTTTAGCTTGACCTGCACGTACTGGGAGATATATCCGCACCGGAAACTTCCCGGCGGCAGATAGTCGGCCGGGTCCTGATCGCCTTTGGATCGGTTCGCGGAGGGATCGGAGGCGATGAGGTTCTGTGCGTCGTTGGCGATGCGGCGCCGGGTGTCGGTATCGAGGCTCTTGGCGCCGGAGCGCCAGGCTTCGGCGAGCGGGACGATATGTTCGGCGTCGACACCGGACGATTCGGTGATGAACTTGTACGGCTTCAGTTTCCCGGTTTCGGCGTCCATGACGCCGTAGGTGTCCTGCCAGCCGCCGCCCTTGCCGATTGTCAGATCGCAGGTCTTCGGGTCCAGGGTGACCTCGCCGGAGGCGTCGCGCAGCATCATCACCTCGCGGGTGGTGCATTTGCTGTACTGGGCGAATTCGGGGCCGAAACCGTGTTCGGGGGCGTTGTCGTCCCAGTGCGGGAACTTTTCCCGGCTGTAGCCGGTCATGGCGACTTCGGTCTTGACCGGGAGGCGGTCCAGGGCGGACTGTACGTCGGCGGCCGCGGCGCTCGGGGCGTCCGCGGCGTCTGCGGCCGGATCGGTTGTGCTGCTGCGTCCTTCGAGGAAGTAGCCGCCGGCCAGAACGATCACGATGAGGATCGGTACCGCGACGGCCGCGAATTTGCGTACCGGGGCGGGGAGTGCGGACAGCAGCGAATTCACCGCGCCACCTCCGCGAATCGGGCGCCGATGGGCGAAACGCCCGATTGCTCATATGTTGTGGGCTTCAACGAAATTCCTTGCCGAGGTGCCGGGATGTGCCGAGCGTCAAGCTACCGCCTCGTCCAGCTAACCCGAAGCTAATCTCCGGTGTGAGATTCGGCATAGTGTCCACGGCGCCACCTCCGAGTCGCCGTGCCGGCGCCGACTCGGAGGTGGGCCTGCCACGAACGAGGGCTTGCGTCCCGGTGCGATTCGCGGCCCGGTTGTCCGGACCGGGTACCGCGCCGACGCCCGCGGGGCTTGATGAGGGGGAGTCCCGTGGCCGCCGGTGCACCGGATGTGCTCGTCGTGACGTCTGTGGGCCGGAAGGTTTCCGGCGGTTTTGTGGTGTGGTGAACAATTCACCGAAGGCTGGTGAGTACCGGCCGACGGTTCGTGAAAAGCATAGGGAATTCCCAAGTTTGGGAGACAACCGGGGGTGGGTTGAGGCTCGGTTCAGCTCGCTGCTTCGTCGTCGGGGACGATCTGGGCGGTCGGCGGAATACCGGTATCGAGGAAATGGATCAATCGCGCTATCCGGTCGGTGTGTTCCAGACTGCCCGCGAGCCGGTGCCCGACCAGCGCGAGTGCGATGGCGGTATCGGTGGTATCTCCGGTGTCCGAAAGTGCGGTGTGCAGCTTCTGGTTCAGTGCCCGCATGGCCGCCGGCGCGTCCTCGTCGACGGCGCTGTACCGGCCGCTGGTCACCGCGCGTTCGGCCCGTTCGGTGGCCGCGACGGCGAGTTCGGCCATGGCGCCGAGTGGCTCGAGAACCGATTCGGCGGCGACCGGTTCGGGATGGCTCAGGTACACCTGATCGGCGACGCCGCTGAACAGCCGGCCGATCCGGGACAGTTCACCGGCGATCTGGATGGCGGTGACAACATGGCGTAGATCGCGCGCGACCGGCGCCTGGAGTGCCAGCAGGACGACGGTGCGGGCTTCGCAGGCGCCGTGCATGGTCTGTAGTCGTTCGTCGAGGGCGAAGACTTCGTAGGTCGCGGTGAGATCGGCCCCGACGAGGGCGTCGGTCATCCGTCCGGCCGCCTCGTGGGTGATACGGCACATCTGTGTCAGATCCGCGGTCAACGCGACGAGCTCGTTGGTGAACTGAGTTCGCACGGGGGAATTGTCGCCCATTGTGTGCGTCTCGGTCGAATGTTCCGCGCGATCGGTACCCGAGGTTGCGCGGATGCGGCTGCATGGCGAATCGCCGGCGTGTGTGATCGCCTGAGTTTGCAGGGTGTAAATTTCGGTAGAACCTGTTCTCATTTACTTCTTCGCGCCCGGTGGCGCAACACACAATCGATCGCTGGCGATAACGAGCGGCAATTTTCCGTGGTCACTGTCACACTGCCGCAAATTTGTTTGTCACCTCCCGTAACGATTAGCTTGCTCTCCATTGGCATCGATGCCGGACCGGAGAGATTGAACGCATGAACTTCGCAACCTTGCGTGCCCCCGTGGCGGTATACGGATCTCGGCGATGACTCCCGAGAGCCATACCGCGGCGATCGATACGGACCGGCCTTCCGGCTCCACCGGGCCCCAACCCACCCGCCGCACCGAAACCGCACGGGAAATCGTCGGCAAGAATTTCTCGGGCACCATCGTGTCCTCGGTACGGACCTTCGGCCGAGGCGTCGGAATGGCCCGGGAATCGGTCGGCGGCGCCGTCTCGGATCTGGCCCGCGCCCGCTTCCAATGGCAGGAAATGCTGGTACAGGCATGGCGGCTGGTGACGGTCACCGCGTTCCCGGCCATCCTGATGGCGGTCCCGTTCGGCGTGATCGTTTCGGTCCAGGTCGGCAATCTGATCCACAATCTCGGCGCCGATTCGCTGATCGGTGCCACCGGCGGCCTCGGGGTGATCAAACAGGGCGCGCCCCTGGCCACGGGCTTCCTGCTCGGCGGTGCCGGGGCCGCGGCGATCGCGGCCGACCTCGGTGCCCGCACCATCCGCGAGGAGATCGACGCCCTGAACACCATGGGGATCAGCCCCGTGCACCGGCTGGTGATCCCGCGCATGGTGGCGATGCTGCTGGTCGCGCCGCTGCTGAACATTCTGGTGATCTTCGTCGGCATCGTCGCCGGCTATCTCGTGGCGATCGGTGGGCAGGGGGTCACGCCCGGCTCGTACTGGGCCGCGTTCGGGTCGTTCACCACCGCCGCCGATGTCTGGGTGTCACTGCTCAAGGCGGTGATCTTCGGCTTTCTCGTGGTGATCATCGCCTGCCAGCGCGGGCTGGAAGCCAAAGGCGGCCCACGCGGGGTCGCCGACGCCGTGAACGCCGCGGTGGTGCTCTCGATCGTCGCGATCGTCATCGTCAACCTGGTCATGACCCAGGTGACCGCCATGTTCCTGCCCACCAGGCTGGCGTGATGGCGGCGACCTCGTACGCCCCGAAAGGGCTCGGATTCCTCGCGCGCTACTTCCGCCGTGGCAGCCGGATCCTGGGCGCGGTGGATTCGCTGGGATTCGCCGTCGTGTTCTGCTGGCAGGTGCTGTCGTCGATTCCGCTGGCCCTGCGCCGCTACCGCGGCGAAACGCTGCGGATCATCACGAATATGACGTGGGGGCGCGGTTCGGTCATCGTCGGCGGCGGAACTGTCCCCATGATGATCGTGCTCGGAATCGTGATCGGCGCGTCGATCGGCGTCGAATCCTTCGCCACCCTGGACATGCTCGGGATGGGGCCGGTCACCGGGATCGTATCCGCCTTCGCGACCACGCGGGAGCTGGCGCCGATCGCGGCCGCGGTGGGTTTCGCCGCGCAGGCCGGCTGCCGGATCACCGCGGAAATCGGGTCCATGCGGATCTCCGAGGAGATCGACGCCATCGAGGCGCTGGGCCTGCGGTCGGTGCCGTTCGTGGTGACCACCCGGGTGATCGCCGGCGCCATCGCCATCGTGCCGACCTTCCTGATCGCGCTGATCGGCTCCTACTTCGCCTGCCGGGGCCTGATCACCCTGGTGCACGGCCAGTCCGCCGGCGTCTACGACCACTATTTCTTCCAGTTCATCGCGGGATTCGACATCATCGCGGCCACGGTGAAGGTCGCGGTATTCGGCATCGTGGTGATCTGCGTGCACAGCTATTACGGATTCTTCGCCACCGGCGGACCCGAAGGTGTCGGTATCGCCTCGGGCCGGGCGGTACGTGCCAGTTTCGTCGCCATCATCGCCCTCGACATGGTCCTGACGATCGTGCTGTGGGGATTCAACTCGGCGATCAGCTTCACGGGATAGGGACAGATGCCGAAGTACGGAATGCCCGGGGTCGCCGCCGGTCCGCGCAGTGCGCGGCGGGTCGGCGTACTGGTCGTCGCGGTGGTCGTGGTCGTCACGCTGGCGGGCTACGGCTACCGGTCGATCACCGCGGACGACGGGCTGCGGGTCGCGTTGCGCACCGAGCAGATCGGCGACGGTGTGGTCGCCGGAACGCTGGTGCGGGTGGACGGCGTGCAGGTCGGGGAGGTCACCGATATCGCGCCGGCGGGTCGCGGCACCCAGCAGATCAGTCTTTCCCTCGACGAGAACCGGTTGCACGGGATCGACGACAGCATGGTGGTGGACTACGCGCCCGCCAACCTCTTCGGTATCAGCGAAATCGAACTGCGGCCCGGCGCCGGTGGTAGGCCGCTGCGTGCCGGTGCGGTGGTGGATCTGACGGGCCGCCGCGCCGCCGATGTGTACGACGCCACCATGGGCGCGCTGCTGCGCAGCATGTCGCAGACCAGCGGCACCGTGTTCACCGCCGATATGGCACGTGTCATCTCCCAGGCCGCCGCGGACGTCAAGGCGTTCACCCCGCTGGCCGAGGCGCTGATCACGGCCGGGCGGGTGATCGCCGAACACCAGTCGATGCCGGCGAACGAACTGGTGGGGCAGTTGGGTCCGGCGTTCCAGGGTGGCGGGCAGTTCGCCGGCGCCACCATCGAGGTACTGGATCAGATCGTGGATATCGATGTGCTGCGGACGAACCGGCCCGATTTCGATGCCGGGGTGAAGGCGCTGACCGGCGATATCCTGCCCGCCCTGACCGGCACGATGAACAGCGCGAGCCAACTGTCCGGATACACCGATATGCTCGCGCCCACCCTGAACCTGCTGGCCCTGGCCGTGCCGGACCCGCAGCAGTCGGCCGCCGATCTGCGTACGCTGCTCACCCGGCTGGGGGTCGCGTTCAAGGACGGGCCCGACGGGCCGGTGCTCGACCTCGAGGTCGAAGTGGACGGAGCCGGGGGAGGGCAGCGATGACCGCGCGGCGCGCCGCCTGGCGGCTGGCCCTGTTCGCCGGTGTGATGGCGCTGGTGCTGGCCCTGGTGATCGGTGCCATCAAACGGCCGGTGGACGGCGAAACCGACACCCATCACGCACTGTTCACCGACGCCAACGGTTTGAAAACCGGTGACGATGTGCGGATGTTCGGTGTGCAGGTCGGCAAGGTCGAGGCCGTCACCCTAGACGGCGACCGGGCGAAGGTCCGGCTCACCGTCACCACCGACACTCCCGTCTACGACAACAGCATCCTGGCCATCCGCTACCAGAATCTCACCGGCCAGCGCTATATCGATCTGCAGCAGCAGCCGAACCCGGGGGTCCGGCTCGCCGACGGTACGGATATCGGGCCGCAGCAGACCATTCCGTCGTTCGATGTGACCAGCCTGTTCAACGGCCTGCAACCGGTCCTGAAAACCCTGTCGCCGGAGGCCCTCAACCAGTTCACCGAGAGCATGCTCGCGGTGATCGAGGGCGACGGCGGGGGTATCGGCCCGGCGCTCGACGCCATCGGCACGCTCAGCGAATACGTCGAAGACCGCCAGCATCTCATCGGGACCCTGGTGCGCAATATGTCCGAGCTGGCCGAACGGGTGGGCGGCCGGCTGTACCACCTGGTGCCGCTGCTGGCCCGGCTCACCGATATCTTCGAGGCGCTGCAGCGCAATGTCGGCGGGCTCGCGGATTTCGCGATGAGCGCGCCGTCGGTGCTGGAACCGGTGGATCGCCTGCTGGCCGCGGTGGGGCTGAGCCCGGAGATGGGCCCCGATATCGATGCGATGATCCGCAACCTGTTCCCGGATCCGCAACAGGCTCTCGATACATTCGGCCGGATGCCAGGGTTGCTGGCCGCGGTGGATACCGCGTTCCCCCGGACCCCGTCCGGTTTCCGGCCGGATTGCAGTAAGGGTGAAGCCGAGGTGCCGGCGCCGGTGCGGGTTCTGATCGGCGGGCAGCAGGTGGCGATATGCAACGGATGAACTTCGCCCGGTTGAAGTCGGCTCCGGGCCGCTGGTTCGACCGGGACCAGCCGATCACCGACGAACCCACGAAACTGCGTAAGCAACTTCGGTTGGGGATCGCCGGACTCTGCGCGGTGGTAGTGCTGGGTGTGGCGGTCGGCGCGTTGTATGTGATCCCGCTGGGCAAGAAGACTTACACCGCCGAACTCAGCGAGGCACAGTCGGTGAAGGCCGGTGACGATATCCGGTTGGCCGGGGTCCCGGTGGGGGAGGTGGAATCCCTCGAACTGGAACCGGATCGGGTGCTGATGCGGTTCACCGTGGATCGCGATGTTTTCGTCGGTGACCGGAGTTCGCTGGATATCCGCATGCTCACGCTGGTCGGCGGTCACTATGTCGCGCTGTTCCCGGCGGGAGACAAGCCGTTGGGCGACAACCCGATTCCCGCCGACCGCGTCCGCCTGCCCTACAGCCTGATGGAAACCTTCCAGGACGCGACGGCGCCACTGCGGGAAACCGACGGTGACACGCTGCGCAACAACCTGTCGGCGCTCGACACCTCCATCGAGGGCGCACCCGAAACACTGCGCAGTGTGCTGGATACCGTCGGCAGCTATCTCGATGCCATCGAACGTCAGCGCACCCAGGTGTCGAACGCCATCGCGACCGCCGACGAATACGTGACCATGTACGACGGCGCGAAAACGGATCTGGGCCGGTTGATGGACAACGTCAATCTGATGGAGACGGTGCTGCTGGACAAACGCGCCGAACTGCGTGAGGCGTTGGGCCTGCTCAGCTCGGTGGTACAGCGGGTCACGGCGCTGGCCCCGAGCTGGGATCAGACATTGAAGCCGAAGGTGCAGCAGCTGGCCGACGCCCTGCCGCGGCTGCAGGAGTACGGCGACCAGCTGGAACCGATGATCGTCTCGGCGCAGAGTCTCAGCGCGAAGCTGCGCGAACTGGTCGGGCCCGAGGGTGGTGTGCAGGTCGATCAGTCGGGGACCACGGTGACCGCGCCCGGCCTCGATCCCGGTGCCGTCGTCTGCGTCCCGCTTCCCGGGAAGGTGTGCTGATGCTGAAACGGATGCTCGCCTCACCGGCTCTGATGTCGATCGCGGGAGCGGTGGTTCTGGTGCTGCTGGTGTCCGCGGGTTATGTGATCGCGTTCGAACCGTTCAAGCAGACCCGCGCCTACTGCGCGATAATGCCCGACAGTATCGGCCTCTATCAGGGCAATCAGGTGTCGATGCGGGGTATCACGGTCGGTTCGGTGACCCGGATCGCCCCGGCGGGCGCGAAGGTGCGGGTCGATTTCGAGGTCGACGCCGACCATCCCGTGTACGCCGGTGCCGGTGCCACGACCGTGTCCGACACCGTGGTCGCCGACCGGGAGCTGGCGGTGCTGCCGGGTGCGAACACCGCCGACGAACACGATCCGGGGCAGTGCCTCACCAACACCCTGACGCCGAAGAGTCTCACCCAGACGGTGACCGCGCTGGCCGAGCTGTCCGATCAGATCGGCGGCACCGAGGATCGGCCGAACGCGCTGGCGGGCGGCCTGGACGCACTGGATTCGGCCTCGGCCGGCACCGGCCCGCAGATCAACGAGCTGATCAACCAGCTGGGCCGGGTCATGGAGTCCCCGGACGCCGATATCGCCCATCTGGCCGGTATTTTCGATGCCTACGCCTCGGTGTCGAACAAGGTCGCCGAACACTGGGGGGATCTGAAACTGATGCTCACCCGGTTGGGGCCGACACTCGAGATGTCGCATGCCGAGCTGCTCACACCGGGGATCGAACTGTTCGACGGGCTGCGCGAAATCCTGCCGATGCTCAACGATCTCTCGGTGATCCTGGCGGATCCGCTGATGTCCGGCCTGGACAACCTGGTGCCGCTGGTGAAACTACTGCGCGCCAATGTGAGTTCGCTCAGCGAAATCGTCGCCACCACACCGGTGCTGACCTCGGCGCTGCGCACCGTCACCGATCCGGCGACCGGCGCGCCCGGTCTCACCTACGCACCGCCGCGGGTCGCGATACCGCAGGCGCATGCGGAACAGGTGTGTGCCGCGGTGAACGCGCTCGCACCCGGTCGTTGCGCCGGTGCGGCGAACGGCATGGTGGATCTGGATCTGGTGCGGCTGGTACTGGGATCGGCGGGTGCGCGATGACACGGCGACTATCCGTCGATACGACGAAGCGGATCACGTTCGACCGCACCCGGTTGCGGCGTGGGTTGGCGGCCTGCGGGGTCGCCGCGACCCTGGCCGTCTCCGGATGCGCATTCGATCCCTCCGATATCCCGGTCCCCGGTGCCACCGTCACCGGCGGGAGTTATCCGCTGCGGATCGAATTCGCCAATGTCTTGAACCTGCCCGCGCGGGCGAAGGTCATCGCCAACGGCGCGGAGATCGGCAACGTCGAAAAAGTCGAAGTAGTGCCCGGCGACGCCGCCACCACCGGCTATGTGGTGGTGGATATCGAGGTCGACGACGAGGTCGAGCTACCGGCCACCACCATCGCGGAGCTGCGGCAGAACACCGTGCTCGGCGATATCCACGTCGCGCTGACCACTCCGCCCGACGGCTACGACACCCTGCTGCACCCCGGTGACACCATCACCCGCGACCGCACCAAACCCCCGGTCCAGCTCGAGGACACGATGGCGGCCATCGCCTTCTTCGTCAACAGCGGAGCGGTCGGGGATCTGCAGGACATCGTCAACCGGCTCAATTCGGTACTGCCACAGGATCCGGCGAAAACCCAGCAGATCGCGCAGGTGCTGGCCACGGACGCGGTGGATCTGGCCGCACATCTGGACCAGGTGGATCTCCTGCTCAACGGTGTGGCCGAGAACGCGGAGGTCATGCACGGGATCCAGGACGAGCTGGACAATATTCTGCGTCCCGAATCGGTGCAGCAGATGAACGACGCGACGGCGTCCATCGCCGAGGTGACCGAAATCTTCGGCGGCCTGGGGCCGGTGGGGCAGTCGTTGAGCTGGCTGGCGCCGCTGGCGCAGTCCGGGGGCGCGGCCGCGGCGGCATTCGTCCCGCTGGCCACCGGGGGACCGCTGGATCTGCGGCAACCCTCGAATCTGAACATGCTGGTCGCGCTGCTCCGGGACAAGATCATCCCGTTCGTGGAGAACGGCCCGAAGGTGGATATCAGTGCCGTCCGCACGCCGGGCCTGTCCACCGACGACCAGGTGAACCGGATCATCGAAACCCTGCGCATGATCGGAGCCGTGCGATGAAACTGGGTCCACTGGCCTCGCTGGGCGGTATCGCGGCCATCACGGTGCTCGGCGCGAGCTATCTGACCTTCGGTGTGGTGCGCGCCGATCCGTTCCGCGACTACCTGAACGCCTCCCTGGTACTCGAGGATTCCGGTGGTCTCGGCGTCGGCTCACCGGTTCTGCTCACCGGTATCGAAGTCGGTCGCGTGACCTCGGTCGACCGCATCGCCGACGGTGTGGAAGTCGGTTTCCGGGTGCAGGATTCGCACCGGTTACCCGCCGACAGTGTCGTCACCATCGAGCATCTGTCCGCGCTCGGCGAACCCTACGTGCAGTTCGCGCCGAAAACCGGTGCGGGACCTTATATATCCGACGGGCAGCGGCTGGAATCGGAAGATATCCACAGCCCGCTGTCCATCCCCGAGGCCGCCCGCATGGTGACCCGGACCATGAACCAGCTCGACCCCGCCACCATGGACTCCCTGGTGCGCACCATGAGCGAAGCCCTGCACGGCACCGACGCGGTACTCCCCGAACTCACCCGCGCTGCCGACCTGCTGGCCGCGGCGATCATGTCCCGCGAACCGCGGATAGCCGAACTGCTCGACAACTTCGAAACCGCCGCCGCCGACGCCGAATGGGCGGGGCCCGCCACGTCGGCGGCGGCCACCGAATTCACCCGGTTCGCCGAAGTACTGGACGATTTCGTGGAATCGGTCGGTAGGGTCACCGGAGCCGAGGGGTCGCCGGAGAAGTACCTGGCGGATGGCGGGGTTGTCCCGTTACTGGAACGCCTGCGCACCGTCCTCGACGAAATCGGCCCCGAACTCGCCGCCCTGCAACCCGGTTTGGCTCCGCTCACGGAGAGCTTGGGCAATACTGCGCCGCAGGTGAACATCAGTACCTTGATCGAGCAGGCGCTGGCGAGTACCGACGAGGACTCCGTGCAGGTCCGCGTCGGACTGAAGTAGTTTCGCCGCGGTCCGCGGTGGTGCGCGGCGAGATCATCGAAAGCGCACGGCCTCATGCCCCGTCGCGGAACTTGTTGTTCTGGCGGCTTGATATCGCGCTGCCTGTCGGGCCGCTGCGCCGGCGGTTCACCGGTTTTCCCGGGGTTCCGGCTCGGGCCGGTCGAGGATGGCCTGGGTCCGGCTGTCCAGATCGCCGAGAGTGGACAGCAGTTCGAGGGCACCGAGTTCCGGGGGTGGTTCGTCGGCCATCTGCCGTAACTCGGCCAGTACCGCGTCGATATCGTCCTGCGGTGCCGGCCTTCCACGCGGGGCGACGGGAGAATCGACAGGTTGCCAGGCAATGGCCTGCTGCCACCACGGATCGCGGATGGCCCACGCCCAGATCGTCTTGCGCACCAGCGGCGCATTATCGGTGTAGAGCCGGAAGAACGCATCGAGATCGCGGTGCTCGAGTTCGAAGATCTCATCGGGCAGGCGGCGGGCCCGGATATGGCACATCGGGGCGCGGGTCACTTGGAGGGCGGGATCGCGCGGGTCCGGCGGTGTTTCCAGGATCTCGTCGAGAATGCTCTCGGTGAGATAGGGGAGGGTGATATTGCCCGTGGTGACCTGGATCCGGGTGGCGCCGCGCGGGTTGTAGAGGCGCCGTGTCGCGACGTCCAGAACGGCCAGGTCACGGTCGGCGGTGAGCGCCAGTAGGGCGCGCAGGCAATCGAACCGGTCGCGGACGGTGGCTTCGAGCAGGGCGCCGCGGGCGTCGGGGCGGCGGTGGACCCGCAAACCGGTCCCGGAGCGGTGGATAAGGGTGCACACCACACCCACCGCCCGCTCCGGTGGACTGGGCTCGGGTGCTTCTACCAGGGACAGATACCGCTCGTAAGCCTGCTCGGCCGAATCGAGCGCGGCCGCCGGCAGTACGGCGAATAGAGAACTCACCCGCCAAGTACAGCAAAATAAGCGAATTGTCGCTGGTTCACTTCAAATAAACCCACACCGGGGCAACGGATCTCGCAGGCGCATCAAATACCGGCCACATCCGCCAGCTGTCCGATACCGTAGGTGACCGCCATGGCCAGTGCCCCGCCGAGCACTACACGGGCCACCGCCCGCACCCGGTTGCTGCCGCCCAGCCAGGCGCTGATCGAACCCGTCAACGCCAGCGCGAGCAGCACCGCGACCATGGTGACCGGGATTCGCGCCGCGGTAGGCGGCAGCAGGATCGCCAGCAGCGGCAGCAGCGCACCCAGGGTGAAGGCCACCGCCGACGAGAAGGCGGCATGCCACGGATTGGTCAGCTCGTCGGGATTCAGGCCGAGCTCGGCCTCCGCGTGGGCGGCGAACGCGTCGTAGGCCGTCAGTTCCTCGGCGACCTGCCGGGCGGTCTCGGCGGACAGGCCCTTCGCGTGATAGATCGCGGTGAGCTCGGCCAGCTCGTCCTCGGGGTCCTCCTTCAGTTCCCGGCGCTCCTGTGCGAGCAGCGCCGTTTCCGCGTCCCGCTGGGTGCTCACCGATACGTACTCACCGACAGCCATGGAAATAGCGCCCGCGCTGATCCCCGCGATCCCGGCGGTGAGAATTGTGCTGGTACTGGATGCGGCCGCCGCGACACCCACTACCAAACCCGCGGTCGATACGATTCCGTCGTTGGCGCCCAGTACCCCGGCTCGCAGCCAATTGAGCTTGGCCGCGAACCCCGTCTGCGGGAGATACCACTCCTCCGCTGCCTCGGTCATACCTGAAGGCTATGACAAAAGTGTCAGCTGAGGACATCCTTCCCGGCGGGCGGAGCGCCCACGAGTTCGGCTTGCACCGCGCTCAACTCTTCAGCGGTGAAACCGCCGTACTCCGCCTCGTACCGACGGATATCCGCGGTCAGGAGCGCCCGGCGAATCGCCGCTCCAGGGCGGCGGTGCTGTGTCCATGCACGAGGGCAATCCTGATCGGGCTGTGTGCGCTGCTCCGGGCTACTGCGGAACTGCGTAGAGGTAGAACAGGGCGATCGTGACCAGGCCCATCGCCGGGGTGAGGACCCAGGTCTCCACCTTGTTCCCGGTGCGGGAGATGATCGGGACGGCCAGGCGCGGCTTCAACGGCCACAGCAGGGGGCAGCCGCGGTCGGTGAGGCAATCGCCGACGATATGGATGAGGGCGCCGAGGCCGACGGCGAACGGGAGCCAATACGGGGAGTCGGGGAGCCAGCGGTCCATCAAAACTGTGCCGCCGCCGGCCAGCAGCACGCACAGGCCCCAGGCGCGGAAGGAGTCACCTCGCGGTGTCAGATGCAGGGCCCGGATACCGAAGGCGAGCATGACGAAGATGACGCCGAGTGTGAAGTATCTGCCCAGATAGTGCACGCCCGCCCAGGTCGCCCAGCCTGCCAGCAGGACGAACAGCAATCCGTGCGTGCCCTTGCGGTGCCCACCGGAAACAGTCGCGACGCCCTTCGCCACCGCATTACTCAACGGGCCCAGCGAATCCCCGATCGTTCCGCCGGGGTGATCGATATCGGGCAGCAAGGCCGCACCCGCCGTGATCAGCGCACCCAGGATCAATTCGAGTGCGCTGACATCTACAGGGCCGCGCACGAATTCCATCACCGGGACGGGTACGACGGTAGCGGCGGTGGCGAATGCCAATGCGCCGCTGGTGGCATGGGAATGGCCGAGCAAAACATCTCCCGGTATCAAGGTGCGATCGGACGTAGCGATCAAAGTTAGCAATCGATCCCGACAACCCCGGCCGGCGCACGACGCGCCGGAAGCCCGCGGTCACGAGACACGCCGCGGCGACGGTGGTTTCGGTGAAAAGCCGCTGGATGCCTCTGTACCTCGGTATCCATCGATGCAATGCTGGCGCGACCGGAGCGCCGGTGGAGCGTTCCGTTCTCGCCAGGGGGGTGTCGAATGCGTGATGGCCGGCCGATTCTGTATCGGGTGCCCGATTTCGAACCGTCAACGGAACCGTGCGGAGGGTTACTGCCTGCGCGGCCCTGTGGGATAGAGCCGCCTGCCGTGCCTCCGCCGTCGATAACGCCCGGAGTGCCGTCGGCCGGAGCGCAGTCGCCGGTATCGTCGTCGGCTGGAACGTTGTCGTCCGGAGCGCCGTCGGGCGGAGCGCAGTCGCCCGGAGCGCCGTCGGCTGGAACGCTCTCGCTCGGAGCGTCGTCCGCTGGAAGGCTGTCGCCCGGAGCGTCCTCGGCCGAAACCCCATCGGGGAGAACGTTCTCGCCCGGGACTCAGCCGTCGGCACCGGGGCCGCCGACGGTGCAGGTCGGGATACGGAGGAACAAGAGGGGCTGCGGGACGAAACCGGCGCCGAGCGAATCCCCCGGTGCACTCTCTACGACACCGGCATCTACTTGCGCACCCGCGGAAACCCCCGCTGGTTGCCGTCCCCGTATAGACCGCAAATCCCTGCGCGCCAACCGCAGCGCACCGGCGGGAATCCGCCGCGCACACCGCGCCGCGCATACCGCCGACGACCGCACCGAACCGAGCGAGGCCAGGGAATTCGCCGGCAGGGCCATACGCATCCTGCTGGAGGTCCTGGACCGCCGCCGCCCAGTAGCGCAGCTGAACTCCCTGTGCGTTCCCGCGCTGGTCCACACGGTCGGTGCCCTGGTAGCGGGCGACCACGCCCCCAGCCGGACACTGGGCGCGGCAGTGCTCACCAAGTTCCGCTTGTTCCCAGCCGACGACCACGCATTCGAACTGATAGCCATGTACCAGCGCGGCCCCCGCCGGCTCGCCCTCGCCGGCCGCGTCGAACACACGGCAACCGGCTGGAAGCTGACCGCCCTACGCCTGACCTGATCCGTCCTCCGGGCGTGACCCCGCCCGGGTGGACTCGACCTGGCAGGGCCTCAGGGCCGAGAATTGTTCTACGAGAGCGCGGTCGCCCATTGTGATCACCTCGCGGACGCCGCGCGAAACGGCGGCTGGACCCGCGTATTCACGATGATTGCCGAGCCCGAGGAGGGGTTCGTCCAGGTCCAGTTGCTCCTCGGAAGGTCACCCGTCCTGGAGCAACAACCGGAACGCGCGATGGCCCGGAGTGAGCGGCCGGACGGCGCGGAAGTCTTTCTCGTCGAGCGTCAGGATGTCATTGGTGAGGTAGCGCTCGGCAAGTACCACATTGACCGCATCCGCCAGGTCGAGGCGAAGCCCCCGATGCTGTCCGATGACCTGCTGCGCGACGCGGATATCGGATCGGTCCACCGCGGGGAGGAGTACCGAGCCTTCTTCTGCCGAGGTCAAAATATCGTCCAGGACGACATCCGCGATTCTGCGATCCTTGCCGAAGCGGGCGATCAGCAAATGGTCGATCTCGTCGAGTACCAGCGGGGATATGACCGCGACCGAGGTGGCCAGCAGGTCGCGAGCGCGCCCGTGTAGTTCGGCGGCGCGATCGTAGGCCGCGATGATCGCCGAGGTGTCGGCGATGAAGAAGCTCACCGCTCGTATGCTTCGCCGAGCGCGGACTCGCTGTCGGCGGCAAAATCGGGGTCTCCGGAATCGAAGCTCGGCCAAGGCCGGGTTCGCCGGACGGTACGCGACCGGAGCAAGACAAGGTCGATCCCCTCCCGGATCAGGTCGGCCTCCGAGCGCCCGGACTCTTCCGCAGCGGCCTTGAGTCGGGTGGCTTGCTCCGTCTCCAGATAAACACTGGTCTTGGTCTTCATGAAATATAGGGTACTACGTAGGGCATCGCTTGTATCGCGAGTGCGCTCCGCAGCGCTCGTGAACGCCGAACGGCGGTGATCTCCGGGTGTGATGTGGTTCATCCGGTCAGTCGGGTGGACCTTTGTGAGCAGTTCGCTTACCGCGAGGTGGGGTATCGCACAGAAAAGTCTGTACTTGTCGGTGCTGCTGCGCGAGCCGAGACTCGGTCCCTGTGAACGAGACTGCGGAATCCCCGCGAACAGCGCGCACTGATACCACCCCGGCCGTTCGGCAGGTTCCGGTGACTGTGCTCGGTATGGGATCGATGGGGCGGGCGCTCGCCGGTGCCTTGCTGGCGGCCGGGCACCCGACCACCGTATGGAACCGCACGCCCCACCGGGCGGGGTCGCTGGTGGCCGCCGGCGCCGAACATAAGATCGACGTCGCCGATGCTCTCACCGCAAGCGCGGTCGTCATCAGTTGCACCAGCAGCTTCCGGTCTGCACGCGAAAGTTTGACGGGCGCCGAGCACCAGTTGGCCGGACGGACCTTGATCACCCTCAACAGCGGCACCCCCGCCGAGGCACGGGAATTCGCGGCGTGGGTGAAAGGCTCCGGGGCGAGCTTCCTCGGCGGAGCGATCAAGAATGTGCCCTCGGCCGTCGGAAAGCCGTACACATTGCTGTATTTCGGCGGTGAACGAGCGGTATTCGACACCCACGAGGCAACATTGCGGGCGCTGGGTGGCGACCTCGTCCATCTGGGCGACGACCCGGATCTGGCCGCCCTGTACGAGTCGGCCGTCGGCGCGACTCTCCTTCCCGCGCTGCTCGGATTCTTCGAAGGCGCGGCGTTACTGGCGGCGCGTGGCATCGCGGCGCAGACAATGGTGCCCTACTCCGTCAAATGGTTGCAGATGATCGAGTCACTTCTTCCGATCATGGCCGGCGAGATCGACGACCGGGACTACACCCGGCTCGGTTCCTCGATCGCCGTGTTCCACGACGCTATCCCCTACGACGAGCAGCTCAGCGCAGACCTCGGCGTCGATATGTCCTGGCACGCCCCGATGCACGAACTGTTGCGCCGAGCGGTTGCCGAAGGCAGGAGCGAGCAGAGCATCACCGCGTTGATCGAACTCCTGGCAAATTTCCGGGCCGGCCGGTAGAGCGCGGACCACAGTGGTTGCGGGGACAAAGGATTGCCCGGCTGCCTACCATGAGCGCACGGGAGGCTCCGTCGACGGGAGAGCGTGATGAACGACAGTGCGGGCGTGGTGGATCCGAATACACCGAGCATCGCGCGGGTGTATGACTATCTGCTCGGGGGGAAGGACAATTATCCGGTCGATCAGAAGGTCGGTGACCATTTCAAGGTCGACCTGCCCGGATCGGTGGCCATCGCCTTCGGGAACAGGCAGGCGCTGGTGCGGGGGGTGCGCGATATGGCCCGGAGTGGGGTGAAACAGTTCATCGACCTGGGCAGTGGTCTGCCGACCGCGGACAACGTGCACCAGGTCGCGGCGCGATACACCGATGGGGCGAAGGTCGTCTACATCGACAACGATCCCATCGTGCTGGCACACGGCCGATCGCTGCTGGCCACCGACGACAGCACCACCGTGGTCCAGGCCGATGTGCGCGACCCGGAGCGGATCCGCAACAGCGAAGAGGTGCGCCGGCTCATCGATTTCGACCAGCCGGTGGCGATGGTTTTCAGTGCGATCCTGCACCACTTGAACGACGACGAAGACCCGCACGGTGTCGTTTCATACTGGTGCGATCAGATTCCGTCCGGGAGTCAGGTGTTCATTTCGCATTTCCGCTCCGGCGGTAATGCCGAGACCGAGGCTGCGGAACAGAAACTGCAGTCGACGTTCGGGCGTGGACGGTGGCGCACCGATGATGAAATCCGGCAATTGTTCGGTGGGCTGCAAGTGCTCGAACCCGGAATCGTGCCCGCGGTGCTGTGGCGGCCGGACACTGCGGACGAATCCGATTCGCCGATGAGCAGTATCGGGACGGCGGAACGGGAACTGACCGTCTGGGATCAGCTCATTTCGGCCGGGTTGGCTCGCAAACCGTGAGCTGATCTGCCGGCTGGCCGGTGCCGGCAATTGTTTCGTCACCGGCCAGATCGTTTTCGCCGATGGAGGCGGCGAGCCCGCGGCGGTCGGAGACCGGCACTGGCGCTGACCGCTCGGGTCACATCGGTGGTTCAGGTCTGTTCGCCGCCGCCGGTGATATCGGCCGTCTGCCGGAATGACTGCGAATAGTTCGGTTGGGCACCGAAAATGTGGTGCCTTTCCGAAGTGTCCGGGGCAGACTCGGACGAATGCATGCGCGTAGTGTCGGCGAATTGATCGCCGCTTCCGACCGTGAGCGGGTCAAGTACCTGCCCTTCTGGGGCCACCAGCCGCGTCCCGACGGGAGGGTCGGCGCGAGTTGCCTGAGCCAATGGTGGCCGGTGCGGTTCACGGTCGACGGCGTGGATTTCGCTACAGCCGAGCATTACATGATGTGGCGGAAGGCGTTGCTCTTCGACGATTACGGTATTGCGGAAAAGATTGTGGCCGCGCCACATCCGGGGGCGGCCAAAAAACTGGGGCGCAGTATTCAGGGGTTCGCCGAGGATACGTGGGTGGAACACCGGGACGGCATCGTGGTGAGCGGCAATTCGGCGAAATTCGGTCAGCACCCCGAGCTGAAGCGGTTCCTGCTGGATACCGGGGATCGGGTCCTGGTGGAGGCCAGCCCGGTGGACCGGATCTGGGGAGTAGGGCTGACCGCCGACGATCCCCGAATCGAAAGCCCGGCCGAGTGGAAGGGGCTGAACCTGCTCGGGTTCGCGCTGATGGAAGCCCGGTCGGTGTTGCGCGGCTGACGGCCGCCGTTCGCGCTCGGGCCCCGGCGCACATCAGCCCTGGGCGCGCGGTGGGGCCGGGCGGTGGGCTCGTCGGTCCACGGGGCGGCCGAGAAGTTCGGGCATGGTGTGCCGAGCTCAATTCGGGGATTGCTGGGGAGTCCATAGCCTGGGCTGCCTGCTTTGTCCCGATCCGGAATGTGTTTACGCTGCTTGTCCTGGTGTCGGTGGATCGGAGGACAGATGGGCGGCGGAAACGAGGCGGGTGGCCGGAGGCGGGATTCCGCGGCTACCCGGGCCGCGATTCTGGGGGCGGCGCAGGAATTGTTCGCCGAGCGAGGATACGAGCGGGCGACGGTGCGGGATATCGCGACCCGTGCGGGAGTGAATCAGGCGTTGCTGTTCCGGTATTTCGGGAACAAGGACGAACTGTTCCGGGCGACCATGACCGATCGGGGCCGGTCGATGCTCGAATCCGGGCCGGTGGAGACATTGCTGTCCAGGTTGCTGGAGAAATCGCTGGAGCCGAGTGAAGCGGCCGCGCACGGGAATTGGTTGCAGGCGGCGTTGCGGTCGAGTGGGCACGAGGCGGGTGCGTCGGTGATTCGCCGGGAGTTGGGGGAGGAGTACATCCGGGCGTTGTCGTCGCTGACCGAGGGGGAGGGTGCGGAGTTACGTGCCGACCTGCTGCTGGCCTGGTTGCTCGGTATCGGGATGGTGCGTTCGGTGCTGCGCCGGGAGCCGCTGGCCGGTGCCGATCCCGCGGAGATTGCGGAATATGTGCTGCGTGCGGCGGGTGTACTGCTGGAGCGCAACGATCCGGGATTCCCGCCGGAGTGAGGGGATCGCGTCGTTGACGCGTGATCCCGCACACCCTTACCCTGGCTAAGTAAGCAACCGCTTACATGCTGGGTGCCCGTCCCCGGGCGCCGCGGAAGGGAGATCGCATGACCGTGAACACCGAGGTGCGCCACTACCCCTTCGGTGCACCGACACGTCTCGATATGGACCCGCTCTACGCGAAACTGCGCCGCGAGGAGCCGGTCAGTCGAGTCGAGTTGCCCTACGGCGGCCAGGGCTGGCTGGTCACCCGCTACGACGACGTGCGCACGGTGCTCGGCGATCCGCGATTCAGCCGCGCGGCCACCGTCGGCCGGGAAGACGTTCCGCGCGCCACCCCCGCTCCCGCACAAGCCGATTCGCTGCTGAGCCTGGATCCGCCCGAACACAGCCGGCTGCGCAAACTGGTCGCCAAGGCATTCACCGGCCGCCGGGTCGCGGAACTGCGCCCGCGCACCCGGCAGATCGTCGACGAGAAACTCGGCGAGATGGAACGCGCCGGTTCCCCCGCCGACCTGGTGCAGGGGCTGGCCCTGCCGCTGCCGGTTACCGTGATCTGCGAAATGCTCGGCGTCCCGGCCCGGGAACAGCACCGTTTCCGGGACTTCTCCGACGCGATCCTGTCCACCACCGCCTACACCCGCGAGCAGATCGAAGCCGCCCGCGGCTCGCTCGAGGGCTACCTCGCCGAACAGGTCGCCCAGCGCCGCGAACACCCGACCGACGATCTGCTCGGCGCCCTGGTCGCGGCCCGCGACAACGAGGACCGGCTGAGCGAAAAGGAGCTGGTCAACCTGGGAGTCGGGATCCTCATCGCCGGCCACGAGACCACCGCCAACCAGATCGCCAACTTCACCTATGTCCTGCTCACCCAGTGCGAATACTGGGATCAGCTGCGCGCCGACCCCGAGCTGATCCCGGGCGCGATCGAGGAACTGCTGCGGCACACCCAGCTCGGCGCCGGCGGCGGGCAGCCGCGGGTGGCGACCGAAGATGTGGTGCTCAGCGGGGTCACGGTGCGGGCGGGGGAGGCGGTGTTCGTGCACACCCAGTCCGCCAACCGGGACGAAGCCGTATTCGAGGATCCCGAAACCCTCGATCTCACCCGGCAGCGCAACCCGCATATCGCGTTCGGATACGGGGCGCATCACTGCCTCGGCGCGCAGCTGGCGCGGATCGAACTCCAGGTCGCGATGGAGGCACTGCTGGAACGGTTCCCGGGGTTGCATCTCGCGGTGCCGGTGGACGAGGTCCCGTGGAAATCGGGACTGCTGGTGCGCGGCCCGGAGAAGCTACTCGTTGCCTGGTGAGCGAGTTGTTGCCGGCGTCGGGCACCAGCGTGCCCGGCGCCGGACAGGAGCAAACACCCGGCCCGTCTCGTTCACGGGATCACGCTGAGGCGAAGGTGAGCTTTCGATGGAAACACACACGGTCTTGTCCGGGTCCGTCATAGTTGCGGTGAACCGGTAGGCCCTCGATCTCCAGATCACCTTTCTCCAGCTCGAAGCCCATGGCGCGGTGGAATGCGATGGACCCGGTGTTCGTGGGCGCGGTGATCGCACGCACTTCCCGGCGACCGGCCTCGGCGGCGCGCCGGAAGAATTCCTCGTACAAGGTGCGGGCGACGCCCTGCCCGCGTAACCGCGGGTCGACTCCGACGAAGTGGATATATGCCTCGTCCTGGTTGTCGGCGGCGTAGAAGCCGACGAGGAACGCGGTGATCCCGGTGTCGTCGTTCTCCCGCACAAGGCTGGTGTGGGAGAAGAACTGCAGGAACAGTTTGGGCAGTAGCAGGGAGAGTTCGCGGGCTTGTTCAGGCGTGCGTGAGTCGCCCCACCACCGCTGCACACATTCGACGATCGTGTGGTGGTCCGACAGTTGCGCCCGGCGCGTATTCGGCATGGCCAGCTCCTTTCGGCTCGATGATCGCACGGCCCTGAACGCTGCCGGGGCGCGGCTGCGGCGACGGCGGAAGATCAGGCGAGCCAGCCGCGCTGGTTGCGTTCCTGGAAGTAGGCGTCGTCGGCGTCGATCTCTTCCTGGGAGAGCACTCGCCGTGCGGGGGTTTGTGCAGGAAGCTCGCGCCGGGGCTGTGGAGTTTCGCGGGGGACGAACTGCTGCGGGGAAGCTACCCGCTGGGATGCTGCTCGGCGGACGGTGCCGATGGCGTGGTGGAGGCGCCGGGTGATTTCGTCCGGTGAACCGGGGGCGAGGGTGAACTCCTCGCTGCTGTGCTTGATCAGCAGGTAGCGCCCGTCCTGTGGGAGCAGGTCCATCCAGTGGAAACCGTGTGGGTTGCCAGTGGGACGGGAATCGATGGCGGGGCCGGCGAAGATACCGATTTCGCCCACGCCCGACCGCGGCCGGCGCAGGACCTGATTGATCTGTTCGATCCGTGAAATCCGGCTCGGGTGCCGGGAGTACTCGATCTGTCCGATATCGGACCGGGTGCCGCGGACGGTCGCGAAACGTCCCGGTGCGCATCGTGGCAGGCAGGCAACGACCCTGGTCGCCAATTCGTGTGGCTCGCAGGCTTGTACGTGGATATCGCCGCCGTACTCCTTCGTCGCACCAGGTGCCTGGACGGCGAGGGTCGCGGAACGCCCGGTGATACCGGCATGTATCCGCACCACCCGTTCGAAACCTCGGTCGTAGGCTCCGTGCACTTCGACCCGGACCTGCGGTTCCAGCAAAATCCGCAACGCTCGGTGCAGGTTCTCGTCCGATATCGCGGCGAGTTGCTGCGAGGCCGCGAGCCGGACACGCTCGTATTCCTCAGCAGTGGGTGGTGTTTCGGTGGGTCCGAGCGGTAGCACCCGGATCGGGTACGGCAATCGGTCGCGATCGAAGCGTCGCACCGCCTGGTTGAACATCTCCCCGTCGAGGCGCCAGTGCAGGTCGTTCACCCGCCGATCACCCCGCCCGGGGGCAGCGCCGGCGGCTGGGTGCCGAGCAGTTCGCTTCCTCGGTCGTAGATCAGGTAGTCGGGGATTTCGTGTTCGTCGTCGTCCTCACGGTTCCCGCGCGCAGCACCCGGCGACATCATGCCGGGCATTCCCGTGCGCCCGGCCCGGTTGCCGGTATTGGTGGGGGTGGTCCCGGCAGGCGCGCCGGCTGGTTTGTTCGGGTTGCCACCGGGCACCGTCTGGCCGGGGATGTGAGGTGCGGTGGTCTGCGGAGTGCCCGACGGCATCCAGGACGGCGTCCCTGCCGGAAGTCCGGGAGTGCCGGGGGTCGTGGGCGATCCGGTTGTCAGGGAGGGAGTCGTCGGAGTCGTCGGAGTTGTCGACTGAGGCGTCGTCGATTGTGGTGTGGTGCTCTGCGGTTCGGTCGACTGCGGTTCTGTGGACTGCGGTTCTGTGGACTGCGGACCCTCACCCGTCGGCTGCTGCTGCCCGGGGACCCCGGTGTTCGTACCGGTATCAGTGCCGTTGTTGTTGTTCCCGTTGGTGGTGTTGTTGCCCTGCGGGAAGTCGGTGCCCTGGGGTTTGCTGCCGTCGTCCACGGGCTTCACCGGCTCGGGAAGCACGGGGGTCTTGGTATCGACATCGGTGGCACCGGGCTCGTAGTACGTGAGCATCACATGACGCGCGGTCTCCTGGGCTTCGTCGGCGCGGTACTGCGGAGTTTTGAAAATATCGTCGGGAAGCAGAAAATTGGTGACGTTGTCTTCCCAAGTATTGTCATCCGGTTTGCTCACCGAAGCCTTGGCCTGGGCGAGATGGCCCTCGATCAGGTCGAGACCGTGCGCGACCATCTGGAAACTCGCGGCCAGCGAGGTGAACGAGGTGCTGAACTCCCGTACGCCGTTGACGGCGGCAGTACCGGACTGCCCGTTCCAACCCGCGTCGATATCGGCATTCACGCCGTCGAGAAACTCCTTGTTGGCTTCGCGGGCTTCGGTCGCCAAATTACGCCAGGCCGTCGCCTTGTCGTTGATCAGTGCGGAATTGACATCTTGGAGCGCATCCCAGATCTGCTGATGCGTCATGGCGGAAAAACCGTCCTTCTCGAGGATGGCTGGACCCGCGAACTCACCGCCCCATTCGCCGACCAAACTCGACCATTCACCACTGAAGGCGGCGCGATCCTGCCCCCATTTGGTGTCCTGGTCTTTGATGACCTGTTCGTCGGTCGCTTTGTTTCTTTCCGCTTCATCGGACCTGTACCAAGCCATGATCAAGCTCCCGCATTACCCAGCGCACTGGAGGTGGACTGATCGGTCTCTTCGATCCGCCGTCCGGCCAGTTCGAACGTTTCCTTCATCAGGGAGACGATGTCGATTGCGGCCTTCAGCCGGTTCGCGGCGGAGTCCGGATCGCCGACGCCTTTGCGAGCTAGCTTGTCTCGTAGCGCTTCTGCGGTTCGAAGGGTGCCGAATCCGCTCAATGTGCCAAGGTGCTCTGCGGTACGCAACATCTCGTCCAAGCGATCTACGAAGGTGTTACACCGACCCGCCAACTGGGTTGCGATGCCTTCCTCCATGCGTAGTTCGCCGTTCTCGGCCTGAGTTTTCAGGTTCTGCCACTGCTGTAGCGTCGCTGGTGGGGCGTCCTGGTCAGGCATGGCTGCCGACCTGATCCGATTTCCCCGGACAGCACTGGGTGGAACTGGAAAAGGCGCTCATCGGAATTCACTTCGGGAGAAACGGTTCGAGCGTTGTTGCGTGCTGCACTGCCACCCCGCACGGCGGTGACTCGGGCAGCGAGTCGCGCTGGCTGTATCGCCAGCTGACCGACACGAAGGCGAGGCCGTGTTCCGTAGGGAGGCTGACGTAGCACAGTCGCACCGGGCTCTCACCGGTACTGGGATAGAACGTGAGCCCAGACCTACCGTTGATGTCTACCGGGCTGATCCCCGTGACGGCTGTGTTCTCGGACCAGCGGTCTTGGGAGAAAGTGCTCGAACCGACGCTGACGTAATAGGGGCCGTCATTCGCGTCCCATGAGCAGATGCGGAACGCTGCCTTGTCGCCGGGGGCATCGACGTCGGTGTCCTTGCTCGACGGGTCCGCGCCCGTTGCCCGCAATGCCTCATCCGGCAGTTCCGTGCACGGATTCCACTCGACGTTCTGTTCTGTGGCAGTGGTGCTCGAGTCGCCCGCTCCCGGTTCCTCGCCGACCGTGTCCCCGCAGCCGGCCACCAATCCGACCGCCGCCATTGCGACCATGGCGCTCCCCGTCACCGTTGCGTACTTTTTCCCCGCGGTGCGCATGCCCCTCCTGACCGGCGTGTGAGCCAACCACACGAACCCGGACTCACCTTACAGGCCGTTGATCAGCCGGTGTGGTCTCGGGTGGTTTTCGACCTCAGCTGGGTCGGCGTCGCAGGCTCGTGGTGAAAGCGGCCCACTCGTTCGGCGCGAAGGCAAGCGCGGGGCCCGTGGAGTTCTTCGAATCGCGGACCCCGATGGTCGCGTCATCCAGCCAGGCCACCTCTACGCATTCTCCGGTCGAGTCGCTGTAGGAGGATTTGAACCATCGGATCGGGGCTGTGCCGGAAGTCATCGTTCGTATCTCCTTGCCAACTGCCTGAGCAGATCTCTCGATTGGTGTTCCTCCAGTGTGGCCTCCCGCAGGGTCTCGTGGATCCCGCGATAGATGTTCACATCGTCGCTGCTCTCGAAAAACATGGTGCCCATCGTTGTTTCGGTATGTACTACGGGAGGTTCGTCGTGGAACTCTCGGCTATTGGTGGGGAAGTCGAGGATGATGAACGGGTGAACTGGTGCCCATGTGCCCGGGAAACCTGCGGTAAACGGCAGTACTCGCACGGAGATGTTCGGGCGAGTGCTCATATCCGCGATATACCGCATTTGCCTGGCCATGGTGGCGGCCGAACCGACACGGATATGAAGGGCGCTTTCGTGTATCAGGAACTCCGCGTGCACGGGGTGGTGCTGTCTGGTCAGAATCGCAGCTCTACGCATTCGCAGTGCCAATCGCTGTTCGACATTTTCTGGAGTGTCGTCCGGAAAGAAGGGCAGCACAATTCCCCTCGCATACTCCAATGTCTGGAGCAGACCGGGGACGATCGAAGACTGATAGATGTGCAGTTTCGATGCGGCCGGCTCCAGTTCGAGGTAGGTCTCGAAACCCGCTTTGATCCGATGGCGCGAGCTCACCCACCATGATTTCGTAGCCGCCTGCTGGGCAAGGGCCTTCAACTCGGTTATCTGGTCCTCGGTGAGTTCGTACAACCGCCCGAACCCCTCCACGTCCCGCAGCTTGACCTTCTCGTTGTGCCCCTTCTCTATCCGGATCACCGATGTCTTGCTCATCTCCATTTCCCCCGCGGCCTGTTCCAGGGTGAATCCCGCCCCCTGTCGTGCTTCGCGGAGTGCCCGGCCCAATTGCCGGCGTGGCAGGGTGGACCCGTGCTGGTCGTCGCGTGCCATAACTCCCCTTCCCTCGGCCGGTTCGGAAAGCCCAGCACGCGGTCCGATTCGGACGAATTCGACGAGCGGAACGGTCCGGGTCCAGGGCATTCCGCCGACATGAATTCGACTGTCCCGCTGTGTCGTTCAGCGCGGCGTACTCGCGACCTAACCACAGTCGAGCCGTCTCGCGAAACCCATGCGACCAGGAATTATGTCGAAAACTCAGAACTTCCCTTCCATGCCGGATGTTCCACCGGGGAAAGCCTCTGGCTCGTCCGGACACACGCTGTGATCAGCGGCTCGCGGATCTGCCGGTGAAGGTTGTCGTAATCAGTGCGGCGAGTAGGAGGAGGGCGCCGGCTACTGCTGTGGGCGGTAGATGTTCGCGGAGGACGAGGACACCGAGGGCGGCGGCCAGGAGGGGTTCGGCGAGGCTCAGGGTGGCGGTGGCCGGGGCCGTGGTGCGCCGGAGTCCGTAGACGAAGCTCGCGTATGCGCAGGTGGTGGCCGCGAAGGCCAGCCACGCGACCAGCAGTGCGGTGTTCACCGACAGCAGGCCCGCGGGGGCGTGCAGCAGTATCGGGGAGAGGGCTGCGCCCGCGATTAGCAGCGTGATCGCCGTCGTGGGGAGGGCGGGTGCGCCGGCGTCGAGATACTTTTTCGCCGCCACCGTATAGACGCCGTAGCAGCTTCCGGATATCACGGCGACGGCCGTGCCGGTGAGGCTGATCGGCTGTGATTGCGTCGGGGCCAGTAGGACAACGCATCCGGAGACAGCGATAGCTGTTGTCAGTACCCACCCGGTGGTGAGTTTTTCCGCTGTCCACAGTCGTGCACACAGCCCCGTCGCCACCGGTGCGATACCCAGCGCTATCGTGGTGCCGAGGGCGGCGCCGAGCCGGTCCACGGCGTGCAGGAAGGTCACCTGGTACATGCCTGTCGCTACGGCGGCGAGCAGTACCCATCCCAGGACAGGTTTGTGAAAGGCGCTGCGCCACTGGCGGAAGCGAACACACAGCGCAAGGAGTGCGCCGCCGAGGAGTAGCCGGAGGACGCCTAGGGTGCCGGGGTCTGCGGTCGACGCGGCCAGTACCTGGGCCGGTCCGACCGTGCCCCACAGGCCGGCGGCGAACAACACCGCCGCGGGACCGGTCGCTCGGTGGGTGCGTTCCGGTGCCGGTGTGGTGGTTGCGGCGGTCATCGATGCGCCGTTCGGTGGTGTGCGCTCCATGTGGTGACGGTGTGGGGGCTGGTCGGTGCGGAATGGTCGCCGGTCGGCGGGCGGTGCCGCTGAGGATATTCACTCATTTCGAAAATGATCCCGAATGCCGAATTTGCTCTGGTTGATTCCTTGGAACGCTAATTGAATTGCAAGACTATTGCGAGCCTGCTGAATATAATTCGGATACGATCTGGATATGGGCTTCCTGGATGAACTTGATTCGGCGATCCTGCGGGAACTCCAGCGGGACGCACGGCGTACGAATCGCGATATCGCCGCGGCACTCGGCGTCGCACCCTCTACCGCCCTCGAACGAACCCGGGCGTTACGCGACCGCGGTGTGATACTCGGGGCCCGGCTGGACGTGGACCTGGCCCGGCTGGGCCGGCCGGTGCAGGCGTTGGTGGCGGTACGGGTGCGGCCGCCGACCCGCGCGAATATCGAAGGTTTCCGGGAATGGTCCGCGCGGCTGCCCGAGGTTCTCGGTGTGTTCGTCACCAGCGGTAGCGAGGATTTCCTCCTCCACGTCGCAGTGCCCGACAACGATCACCTGTATGCCTTCGTGATCGACCGGCTCACCGAGAAAGCCGAAGTCGCCGATGTGCGGACGTCGATCGTGTACGAGCACATCCGCAGCGACATCGTGGCACCGGTACAGGACCCGCCTCCGGCACGCCGGGAAGCCGCGGGGGGACGGCGGCAGGCGGTACCTCGGCGCCGGACGCAGTGAACTCGCTCGCCGAGTGCCGCGCCGGGCAGCCGGATGCGGGACTTCGGGTGACGGCGGTTACGGAGCGGACCTGATCACGGTCCGATTCGTACCTCTGCGGCGGACCGGGCGTTCCGGTCGCTGGGTCGACGGTCCGATTGACTCGGAATGTCTCGCCGAGCCCGTATGACAACACCTTCGGAGCGGACGATTACCCGCATGGTGGATCGATGCGGAAGCCCTTCGACAGGGCAATTACGGCACCCCGGAACCAGAACCCACAGCGCGGAACTGGGGGAGTGGCGTGCGGTGTGGCAGCGGGATCGGCAGCAGATCCGGATCATTCGGGTGCGTAACGTCGTCGCCGATCGGACCGTGGTCGCGGTGAGCGATCCCGAGGCCGCACCGGATCTCGCCGAGGTGCGGGAACGGTTTCCGGAACTCTCCGCGCTGTGGGATGTGATCCGGCATCAGTTCTGGGCGCGGGGGTCCGTCGGATGAGCGCGATCCGTTATCCCGGCGCGGAGTCCATCGACGAGATCACCGCCCGCTTTCTGCTGTCGATGCCCGCGAGTTTGCTGCCGATGCTGTACGGGTTCCGGTTCGACGGCGAAAGTGTCGACGCCGAATGCGCCGCCGTCGACCTCACGGGCGACCGAGGCGACGACGAACCCAATCCGATCCACGTACGGGCCGCGCAGTTGCGGAAGGCGCTGGGAACGGACATGTTCGGGTTCGGGCTCGTGTTCGTGGTGTGCGGCGATCAGCTCACGGATCGGGCGGAGAACCGGCATATCCCCGAACCGGTCCGGGTCGCGGCCCGGCAACTCCCCGATACCGGTGACCTGATCGTCGCCGTCGTCATGGACGCGACCGGCCGGCAATGGTGGGCCGTCGCCGACCGCTACCTGATCGAGCTGGACCCCGTGCGTATCCACGTGCCCGCCGCGGCACCGGCCGAGTGGCGGATACCCGCAACGCTCGATGCCTCCCTGTGGACCGCCGCGCTCGCGCTCGACGAAACCAACCACCCGCACCTGCTGCGGTGCTGGTGAGGGAGTTCGGATGATCACAGAAGGGCGGGTGCGCGCTGCCTCACGGGGGCGGGTGGATCTGATTACAGGCCTCCGGCGCAGGCTGGAACAGGCCGGTGCTGACGACGCGGGCAGTGTCAGCGCGGTGCTGCAGGAACTCCGCGACAGCGAGCGGTACTGATGTCGCACTGGTTGCATATGACAAGTGGCTGGGTGACGCCGCGACAGCGGCAGGATCGACGTGGGTGGCGCCCACCGGACACCACTGTGAAATCTGCGAGTTGTGAAACGGCGACCGGCTACCCCTTGTCTGCGCGGTGGCGGGGGAGCAGGGTGTAGAGGGCCGGTGGCGCCACCGGGGTGCCGCCCCGAGCAGAGAGGGGGTGGGTCGTGTTCGCGCGATCTACCAGAATTCAGGCGCGACCCTCCGCTATCGATTCCGGGATCGCGTATATGCGCGATGAGGTTCTCCCCGGACTGCGGGAAATTCCCGGGTGTATGGGGCTGTCGCTGCTGGTCGACCGGGATACCGGGCATTGCATTGCCACCAGTTCGTGGGAATCGCAGGAAGCGATGGACGCGAGCCGGGACCGGATCGCTCCCGTCCGTGATCGGGGGCTCGCGATGTTCGGCGGCAGCGCGCAGATCCAGGACTGGGAGATCGCCGGACTGCATCGGGCGCAGCGAGCGGGCGAGGGGGCGTGCGTCCGCGCGACCTGGGTGAAGACCGATCCGAGCCGCCTCGATTCGGCCGTGGAGATCTACAAGTCCGCCACCCTGCCCGCGATGGAGCAGCTGGATGGGTTCTGCAGTGCGAGCCTGATGATCAACCGCCGGTCCGGGCGGGCGGTCTCGTGTACCAGCTACGAGAGTGCCGCGGCGATGCGCGCGAGCCGGGAACAGTCGGCTTCGCTGCGGGTGGATGCGGCCCGGCAGACCGGGGTCGAAGCACTCGACGTCCGGGAATTCGAATTGGCGCTCGCACATCTGCGGGTGCCGGAAATGGCCTGAGGGCTCAGGGCTCGGGTCGCGCGTCGAATGCCGACCGGGCGGAGACGATCTCCGCCTGGTGTTCGCGCGTCCAGGCCACCAAGGGATCGATGATGGTGAGCAGACTGCGGCCCAGCGGGGTCAATTCGTAGTCGACCCGGGGCGGCACCACCGGATGCACGGTGCGCAGCACGAGACCGTCGCGTTCGAGATGACGCAGGGTCAGGGTGAGCATGCGCTGGCTGATTCCGTCGATGGTGCGATGGAGTTCGCCGAAACGAAGCCGGCGCTCGCCCAATAGTTCCACGACCAGCAGCGACCATTTGTCGGCGATCCGGTCGAGCAGGTCTCGGATCTCGCAGGAGGCGGTATTACGTACATCGCTGTGCGTATCCGACATCGAAGTGCCTTCTTCCCTTCGCGGCTGTAACGCCGCACGATCGCCATGGTTACCGAAAATTACCGACCACACTGGAGATAACCATGGTAGATCTCGAGATCGGGCTGATGCTGCCGACGATGTCCGAAAAGGACCGTTCACCGGGCGATATCGTCGCCGCGGCCCGATACGCCGAGGACCTCGGCTTCGAATCGGTCTGGGTGGTCGACCAGCTCATCGCGGGAACCGGTGCTCCGCTGCTGGACAGCATCACCGCGTTGGCGGCGGCCGCCGCGGTGACCGAGCGGATACGGCTCGGCGTCGGCGTCCTCGTATTGCCGCTACGCCCGGTCGCGTGGGTGGCCAAACAGGTCGCCACGCTGCAACATCTCTCCGGCGACCGGGTGATACTCGGGGTGGGCGTGGGCGGTGACCGGCACAACCGATCCTGGGCCGCGGTGGGCGTGCCGTCCCGGGAACGTGGCCGGAGAACCGACGATGCGCTTCGCGTGCTGCCCGACTTGATCGCGGGCAAACCGGTGCAACTGGGCTACGCGAGCGATACTCCGACCCAGCTCGGCCCGGCGGCCGCGGTTCCCCCGATCATTGCCGGGGGTATGTCGGATGCCGCCGTCCGGCGAGCCGCCGCCCACGACGGCTGGTTCCTGCTGGCGTCGCCCGCGGAGATTCCCGCTCAACTGACCCGGCTGGGTGAGCAGGCGGCCGCCGCCGGGCGGGCGACTCCACCCGCAACGACCAGTGCCGTTGTGGCCCTGGATGGCGACCGGTCCCTTCCGGACCATGCGACGATCGTCCGGTCGCTGTGCGACCCGGACGGAATGTTCGCGATGTCGGCCGAGTATGCCGAAGAAAGTCTCGTTCACGGGGATCCGGGTTTCGTGGCCGGCTACTTGAACGGGATGGCCGCCCGTGGCGTCCGCAGGGTGGTGGTCACCCTGGTGGGCGGCGATTGGTTCCGTCAGGCCGATCTCCTCGCCCGAACCCTGAAAGGGTAGCCGGGGCGGGTGCGCGCAGCCGGTTCGGGACCGCGGTGCTACAGCGCCGGGTGATCCGCGTCCAGCAGATCGTCGAATTCCGCGCGGGCGCGTTCGACCGCGGGCAGGGTGGCTGTCGCCCAGTTCAGTAGTGCGTCGAGGAGGTCCTGTAGTGATCTGCCCAGCGGTGTCAGGCGGTATTCGACGGCGACGGGGCGGGTGCTGGTGACAATCCGCTCGATCATCCCGTTGCGTTCGAGACGCCGCAGCGCGGTGGTGAGCGATTTCTGCGTCACCACCGGGATGGCCCGGCGGAGGCCGTTGAAGCGCAACGGTCCGTGCTCGCACAGGGCATCGAGGATCCGCAGGGACCATTTGTCGAGCACCTGGTCGAGCAGGTCGCGGTGCTGTGGGGTGAGCTGCGGGGCCGGTGCGGTGGTTTCCGTCATGAAACCTAGTCTCGTTGAAGTTCCCTTCGGGCACCAGGTAGAAATCGGATACCTGCTTCGACCAGCGAAAGGGACCACCCATGGCAGTACAGCTGCTCACCCCCGAAGGTATGTTCGCGCCCGTTCCGTATCACCACGTTTCCATCGCCACCGGTGCCCGCCAGGTACACATCGCCGGACAGATCGCGCGCGACGCCGACGGTAATCCCGTCGCGACCGGTGACCTGGCCGGCCAGGTCGCGCACGCCCTGCGCAGTACGGCGCGCGGTCTGGCGGGTGCGGGCGCGACGTTCGCCGACGTCGTCCGCCTGCGGTTCTTCGTCACGAACTGGAGTCCCGACAAGTACGACGACTTCGTCGCGGGTATCGACCGCGTCGTGGACGAGCTGGGGATACCCCGGCCGCTACCGCCGCTGTCGGCGATCGGCGTCGACTATCTTTTCGAACCCGATGTGCTGGTCGAGGTGGAGGCATACGCCGTACTCGACTGATCTCCGCGTTCTCGGCTACGGGATCAGGACGATTCTGCCGAACACTTCGCCGTCGTCCATCTTCCGGTGTGCGAGTGCGGCTTTCTCCAGGGGCAGCGATTCGTGGACAACTGCCTGCAGGTCGCCGCGGCCGGCGGCGGCCCACTGGTCGAGTTGGACGGCACGGCGATCGGCCGGTGCGACCGTGTCGGCGCTGAAGGTCGCGAACGACAGCGATTTCAGGAACGAAGCCAGCATGGTCGCGCCGAAATCCGGTGGCGGGAAACCTGCGACGGCGCCGACGGCGACCATGCGACCTTTCGGTGCGAGCTTGTCGAAGAACGCCGGCATATCCGACCCGGAGATGATGTCGATGATCACGTCGTAGCCGGTGGGGGCGTCGGTGGCGCCCTCACCGGAACGGTTCAGGACATGGGTGGCGCCGAGTGCGCGGAGCCGGTCGCCGCGTTCCGCCGAGGAGGTAGTGACCGCCACGGCGCGGGCGTTTCCGCGGGCCGCCAGCTGGACCGCCATTACTCCGATACTGCCGGCCGCGCCACGTATCAGTACGGCCTCCCCGGGCGCGAAATGGGCGTGCGCCAAGGCGAAATGGGCCACCATTCCAGAACTTCCGAGGGTGACCGCGTCGGCGGCGGACAGGTCCGCGGGCAGCGGCAGGATCTCCTCGACCGAGGCGAGGGCCTGTTCCGCGTAACCGCCGCCGCGGCCGGTGAACGCCCACACCCGCTTGCCGGTCCACGAGGCGTCGACGCCCTCGCCGACGGCGGTGACGGTTCCGGCGACCTCCGAACCGGGGATATGGCCTGCCTCGATGCCGTAGCCGGCGAGGGTGCCGCGGCGGATCATCGCGTCGACACCGCCGACGCCGATCGCCTCGCTGACTATCGCCACCTGTCCCGGGCCGGGAACGGGGGCCGGGGTATCGATGACGGCCAGCCCGTCGGGGCTGCCGAATGACCGGATGACGACTGCCTTCACTATCTCTCCTCGGTCTGGGGTGGGTCGGGCGAGGAATGGATCGTCTCGCTCGATTCCGACGCTAACGGACGCACCCGTCCGTTTAGCTAAAGTGAGAGGGATGCCCGACCATTTGACTCACCCGCTGCGCTCCGACGCCAGGGACAACCGCGACCGCATCCTCGAGGCGGCGCGCACCCTGTTCGCCACCGACGGGCTGGGTGTCCCGATGCGGGAGATCGCACGCCTGGCCGAGGTGGGACCCGCCACCCTCTACCGCCATTTCTCCACCAAGGAAACCCTGGCAACCGAGGCATTCATCGACCAGATGCGCACCTGCCACGCCATCGCCGACGAGGGTCTGGCCGATCCGGACCCGTGGCACGGCTTCTGCGGCGTCATCGAGCGGACGTTCGAGCTGAACGCGCACAGCCGAGGATTCACCGAAGCCTTCATGTCGACGTTCCCGAACGCCATGGATTTCGTCGCGAGCCGGGAGTACGCGCTGAAATCGATCATCGAACTGGCGCGCCGCGCCAAGGAAACCGGGCACCTCCGCCCCGATTTCGTACTGGACGACCTGATGCTGATGCTCATGGCGCACCGGGGTATCCAACCCGGCTCGCAGGTTGCTCGCACCGCGGCTTCGCGGCGCTTCGCCGCCTTTGTGATCGAAGCATTCCGCGCCGGCCCGGAGTCCGCGCCGCTGCCGCCGGTTCCGCGGTTGGTCCCCGTAACTGCAGGCTGAAGCCTCATGGCCGACGGTGCCGCGGAGGTGCAGGTCGGGCGGCTGTGCAGCCGGGAACGAACCCGCTGGGGTGACTCGGACATCTGACGGCTGTCGAGCGTTCGCCGGACGCCGACCACAGCCGCCCGTGGGATAGTTCACCGGACGTTCGTTTGCCCTCTGGGTTAGATGACAGTCAATATCGATATATGTCTAATTCGCAGATGCCGGTCGAGGGGTGTAGTCCCTCGGCCCGGATCCGGGAACCACTGTCGGCGGATGCCTCGGTGGAGTTGGCGGCGGTCTTCAAGGCGCTGTCGGATCCCGTGCGGTTGCGGCTGCTCAGCTCGATTGCCTCGCGGGCCGGGCAGGAAGCCTGCGTCTGCGATCTGTCCGAGGGCATCGAATTGACCCAGCCGACGATCTCGCACCACCTGAAGGTGCTGCGTGGCGCGGGCCTGCTCACCAGCGAGCGGCGTGCGTCCTGGGTGTACTACCGGGTGGTCCCGGAGGTGCTGCGACGGCTCTCGGAGGTGCTGCTGATGGAAAGCGGTGCGGCCGCCGAGGTGAACGCGTGAGCGCCGAGACGGCCGGTAGCGCACCGGGTGTGGTGGGAAAGCTTTCCACGCTGGACCGGTTCCTGCCGGTGTGGATCGGGGTGGCGATGGTCGCCGGGCTGCTGCTGGGCCGGCTGGTACCCGGACTCGGTGACGGCCTGGCCGCGGTGGAAATCGACGGGATCTCGCTGCCGATCGCGATCGGGCTGCTGATCATGATGTATCCGGTGCTGGCCAAGGTCCGCTACGACCGGCTCGACACCGTCACCGGCGACCGGCGGCTGCTGGCCGGGTCGCTGGTGCTGAACTGGCTGCTCGGCCCCGCGCTGATGTTCGCGCTGGCGTGGCTACTGCTACCCGACCTGCCCGAATATCGCACGGGTCTGATCATCGTCGGGCTGGCGCGGTGTATCGCCATGGTGATCATCTGGAACGATCTGGCCTGCGGTGACCGGGAGGCCGCCGCTGTCCTGGTGGCGCTGAACTCGGTCTTCCAGGTGATCATGTTCGCGGTTCTGGGCTGGTTCTACCTCTCGGTGCTGCCGGGATGGCTGGGGCTGGAACAGACCACGATCGAGGCTTCGCCCTGGGAGATCGCGAAATCGGTGCTGATCTTCCTCGGGATCCCGCTGCTGGCCGGATACCTCACCCGCCGGCTCGGGGAGCGCGCGAAAGGCCGCGACTGGTACGAGACGACACTGATCCCGCGAATCGGGCCGTGGGCGCTGTACGGATTGCTGTTCACCATCGTGGTGCTGTTCGCCCTGCAAGGCGAGCGGATCACCGCCCAGCCCCTGGACGTCGTGCGGATCGCGGTACCGCTGCTCGCCTATTTCGCCGTCATGTGGGGCGGCGGCTACCTGCTGGGTGCGCTCATGGGCCTCGGCTACGAGCGGACGACCACGCTGGCCTTCACCGCGGCGGGCAATAATTTCGAACTCGCCATCGCGGTCGCGATCGCCACCTACGGCGCCACCTCCGGCCAAGCGCTCGCCGGGGTGGTGGGACCGCTGATCGAAGTGCCGGTGCTGGTCGGGCTGGTCTATGTGTCCCTCGCGCTCCGCAACAAGTTCCGGAGTTCCGGTGCACCGGTCGACGCGGGCGCGGCTGCCCGCGATGCCGAAGTCCGGCCCTGACCCACTCCTGCAGGAAAGTAGCGATTCCATGACCACACCCACCGTGTTGTTCGTCTGCGTCCACAACGCCGGCCGCTCCCAGATGGCCGCCGGATTCCTCACCCGCCTCGCCGGGGACGCGATCGAGGTCCGCTCCGCGGGCAGCGCACCCGCCGGCACCCTGAATCCCACGGCGGTCGCGGCGATGGCGGAGGTCGGTATCGATATCGCCGGCCGGTCACCGAAGATCCTCACCGCGGACGCCGTGCGGTCCTCGGACGTGGTGATCACCATGGGCTGCGGCGACACCTGCCCGGTCTTCCCCGGGATCAACTACCGGGATTGGGACCTGCCCGACCCGGCGGGTAAAGGTATCGAGG
Source organism: Nocardia carnea (assembly GCF_029868325.1). GTDB lineage: Bacteria > Actinomycetota > Actinomycetes > Mycobacteriales > Mycobacteriaceae > Nocardia > Nocardia carnea_C. The sequence goes on along the minus strand of NZ_JARWNW010000155.1, from coordinate 16,365 downwards.
ACGTGCGCCCGATCCGCGACGAGATCCGCGCCCGGGTGGAAGCGCTCATCGCCGAACTGCTGCCCGCCTGAACCGGCCGGGGTTACGTCGCTTTCAGCGGGTCGTGTCCGAGGCACATCAGCCGATGCCGGAACTGGGCGTCACCGGCCACCGGCTCCAGATCGTCGCGGCGTTCCGCGGTGATCGTGGCCACCACACGCCGCATAACCGCCACATCGCCGGCGGTCAGATCGGTGCGGCGTTTGCCGAGAATTGCCAGGACCTGCCGGCCGATTTCGGGTCCGGAATGATCCGGTTCCCGTTCGGCCACCGCGCTCGCCGCTTCGGTGCGCAACCAATCGCCGAGCTCGCGCGACGACATGTTGACGACCCGGTGGAAATCGTCCCAGAGTTCGTCGTCCACCACTGTTTCCGCCATGGGTGTCCACCTCCTACGGTCGCTTGCGGCGCGGCAGTACCCGGCTGCGCCACTGGCAAACCGGGGCCACCGGTATCGCCGCCGAGGAGCCGTGTGGTCCCGGGCTCGCGGCGCTGCCACCGGTCGTCACCTCGAACCGCCCGGGGCGAACGTGTTTCCGCGCGGGCACTCGGGGCATCCGGGGCGCATGAATACCGACAGATCATCCGGAAACAGCGCCGAGCGGCGCGTCCGAACGCAGGTCGATGCGGCCGATCTCCGGCGACTGCTCGAGGCGGGGCCGGACAGTTGCCTCGTACTGTCCGAGGGGCGAATGCAGATCCAGGGCCGGTTCACGGGCGACGGCCTTGTCGTCGTGACGCGCGCTGACCTCGTCGCCCAGCTGGGGGAAAGCCCGGCAGATAATGACCTGGTCACCCAGGCCGCACTGCTCGACAGCGAGGTCCGGACGCTCGGCGCCTGACCCGGCTCAGGACGCCGGACTCGCAGTGGGGGCGGTGCCGAGGTTGGCCAGGAACCAGTCGGTCGCGAGCGCGGCGACCCGGTCGAGCGCGCCGGGTTCTTCGAACAGATGCGTGGCATCCGGCACGATCTCCAGCCGCGGACGCACGGTCATATGCTGCTGGGCGTCCCGGTTGAGATCCAGAACCATGGCGTCGGCACCGCCGACGATCAGCAGCGTAGGTGTCCGGACCCGGGAGAGGGCGTCGCCCGCGAGGTCCGGGCGGCCGCCGCGGGAGACGACGGCGTGGACTGCGGCCGGGCGCTCGGCGGCAGTGCGGAGTGCGGCCGCGGCACCGGTGCTCGCACCGAAAAGGCCGACCGGGTTCTCGGCGGTGGCGGTCCGCCCGGCCAGCCAGTCCACCGTCGCCGCCAGCCGGCCGGACAGCAGCGGTATATCGAACCGCAGCTCCCGGGTGCTCAGATCGCGGTGCTCTTCCTCGGCGGTGAGCAGATCGAGCAGGACGGTGCCGAGTCCCGCCTGCTCGAGCACGGCGGCCACGTGCCGGTTGCGCGGACTGTGCCGGCCGCTGCCGGTGCCGTGCGCGAAAACGACGATTCCGCAGTCCGGCGCGGGCAGCCGGATCCGGGCGTCGAGATGGATATCGCCGAGGGGTATCCGCACGTCCTCGTCGGCGAACATGCTGTGGCCGCTGGAGTCGTCCATGGTTTCCGTTCCCGTCGTACGGATCGCCGGTGTACCGGCATATCGGGACCCGATTACCCGCGTCTCATCCGGCAAACAGCGCCCGCGGCAACCTCCGGTGCCGCGGGCGCAAGGAACCGGCAGTCCGCGCTACCGGGCAGCGGGTGCGCAACACGCGTCCGCGGAAGCAGCTTGTTGCTCGGCGTCACCCGCACCGCGGCCGTCGGTACCGCAGCAGGCCTGCACTGCTGCGCGGTCATCTGTCTCGGCGAGCTCGGGCGCGGTGCCGAAGTGTTCGGTATCGGCGAGGACGGTGTAGACCTCCCAGCGTTCGGCGTTCGGTCCGGTCACCCACACCTTGTCCTGGGTGGCGAAGCAACATGTGGTCGCGATCTGCTCCTCGGTGAACAAACCGGCCTCCGTGAGACGTGCGATCTCGGCGTGGACCTTCTCCGAGGACTCGACCTCCACTCCGAGATGGTTGACGCTGCCGCCCTGGCCCGGGTTCTCGATCAGCACCAGCTTCAGCGGCGGCTCGTCGAGTGCGAAATTCGCATATCCCGGTTTGCGTTTCGCGGGTTCGGCGCCGAACAGGGTCGAGTAGAACCCGACGGCCTGGTCCAGATCGTCGACATTCAGAGCGAGCTGTACACGAGACATCGCAAACCTCCAGTTGTGTTACATATGTCGAAAAGGTGAGTGTGCCCGAGTCTGCCACCTTTTCGGCATATGTCAATACTGTCGGTAGTATCGCAGTATGCCGAAAGCGCTACCCGTCATCGATACGACCGCCCCCGTCTGCTGCGCCCCGGTAGCCGCCGGTCCCATCGACGACGAGGCGGCCCTGCACGTCGCGCTCCGTTTGAAAGCACTCGCCGACCCGGTCCGGGTCAAACTCATGTCGCTGCTGCTGGCCGACCCGGTCGCCGGCGCCAACGGTGGCGACCTCGCCGCCGCGGTCGACCTGTCCGAATCCACCGTCAGCCATCATCTGACCCAGCTCCGCAAAGCGGGCCTGATCACCTCCGAACGCAACGGTATGAACGTCGTCCACCGCGCCCACCGCGACGCACTCGCCGCCTTGTGCGTGGTACTGGACCCCAACTGCTGCCGCTGACCGCCGCGCCCGGTCCGATTACCGGAACGCCGCCGAATTGTGTACCGCCCACTCGGCGAAGGTGTGCGGTGCCCGGCCCAGAACCTTATCGACGTCCGGGCTGACCTGCTGTAGCGCGGGAGCCGGGTTGCCGAGCATGTCCAGTGTGGATTCGACCACCGGTGCGGGCATGAACTGCACCATCCGTTGCCGCGCCTGCGCGCGCGACAGCTCGGTGAAACGCACCGGTTCACCCAGTGTCGCGCCGAGGGTGGCAGCCTGCTGCCGGGGTGAAACCGGCTCGGGTCCGGTGAGTTCATACGTCTTGCTGCCGTGGCTGTCGTCGAGCAGAACGGCGGCGGCCACCGCGGCGATATCGGCCGGATCGATCACGGGCAGTGCGATATCGGCGAACGGGGCCGCGATCGCGCGCTCGCTGCGCACTGATTCCGCCCACTGCAGAGCGTTGGAGGCGAAATTCCCCGGCCGCAATATCGTCCACTCGAGCCCGGAATCCCGCACGGCGTCTTCTGCTTCCGAGGGATGATTCCCGGTGCCGACACCCTGTGAGGACAGCAGTACCACCCGGCGTCCGCCCGCGCTGCGGACCGCCTTCACCACTGCGCCGAGATCTCCGCGGGCGCCGAGAAATTCACCCGAGGTCAGCAAGAAGACGGTCTGTGCTCCGGTGAGGGCCGGCTCCAGTTCCTCCGTCCGTAGCAGGTCGGCCCGCCGGTGTTCGATACCGGCCGGGAGGTCTGCCGCCGCTGTGCGGGAGACGGCACGGACCTTCCTTCCCGTCGCGGCCAGCGCCTGCATCAGCGGTCGTCCGACATTGCCCGTCGCTCCGGTCACCACGATCATGTTTTGTCCTTTCGAGTTCGGTGAGGCGACGGTACTATTCGAAAGACAGTAGGTACCTAGAGGAAAGTATTGGAGGTAGGGCCGTATTGTGACCGAAACCTCATCCTGGGAGCCGGGCGGCGATATCGCTCCGGAGAACGCCTGCCCGATCGCGCCGGTAGTCGATGTGGTGTTCAGCCGCTGGACAACACCGATCCTGTGGGTGCTGCACTATCAAGGGCCGCAACGCTTTGTCGAACTCCAGCGGTTGATCACCACGATCAGTCCGAAGGTGCTGACCGAGCGCCTGCGGCAGCTCGAACGCGACGGGCTGGTCATGCGCACTTACTATCCGGAGGTTCCGCCCCGGGTCGTCTACGAGATCAGCGAGCTGGGAAGCAGCCTGGCGCCGCTGTTCGCGGCCCTGGCCGACTGGTCGGGCAACCTCGAACAGGTCGAACGGGCGCGTCGCGCCTACGACGCCGATCGGCAACCGCGCCGAAAGCGCTGATCGCGGCCCCGGCGGTCGTGGCCCGCGCAGCGAAGAGTGTCGCCGGCCCCGGTTACAGTCGAGCCGTGGGCGCTTACCGTGAGTACCGGCCCCCGGCCGGGGTGGAGCCGGTGGTGGCGTGCGTGTGGGAAAGCGATGCTCTCGTCGACGGCACGCAGCGTGTCATACCGGACGGATGCGTCGATCTGGTCTGGCTCGGCCGGCACCTGCTGGTGGTCGGCGCCGATACCGAGCCGATGATGTGGGCGGCGGTCGGCGAACGGGCCGGAGGTCTGCGATTGCGGCCCGGAGTGGCCGGACGTCTCCTCGGGGTACCCGCCGACGAGGTACGCGATCGGCAAGTGCCGCTGTCCGAGCTCTGGCCCGCGGTGGCGGACTGGCCCGATCGCCCCGAAGCTGCGGACCCGGCGGTACGGCTGCAGCTGCTGACCGAAACCGTGCTGCACCGCAAGGCCGAACCGGATCCGCTGGTCGGCGCCGCGGTGCGCCGGTTGGTCGTTCCGCGCGCCCGGGTCTCGGCCGTCGCCGCCGACCTGGGAGTCAGCGAGCGCCAACTGAACCGCCGGGTCACGGCGGCAGTGGGGTACGGGCCCAAGTTCCTCGCTCGCGTCGCCCGGCTGCGCCGGCTGGTCGCGGCAGACGGGGAATCACTGGCGGACCGCGCGTACGCGGCGGGCTACGCGGGCCAGGCGCATATGACCGACGAGGTCCGGCACCTCACCGGCCTCACCCCTGTCCGATTTCTGGAAGACGCCACCCTCACAGCTGCCTAACCTCCGGGATATGAGCATCGACCTCGCCGCCGCCCGGCAGTACATCGAGTCCAGCGCCCGCGTCCTGGAACGGCACCGGCTCGCCGTACTCCTCGACAACGGCCCCGTCGAACCCGTCCGCACCGCACTCGCCGCCTACCGCAACCCCGACGGCGGATTCGGGCACGCGCTGGAACCCGATGTGCGCTGCCCCGGTAGCCAGCCGTCGGCGGCACTGTCCGCGCTGGAAATTTTCGCCGAACTGGATGCGGCCGGAGATCCGATGGTCACCGGGCTGGCCGACTGGATCGCCGGTATCGCCGACCCCGACGGTGGCGTGCCGACCGTCCTGTCGTCGGCTACGGGCCACCCGCACGCCCCGTGGATGGCCCCGGACCCGGAGGCCGGATTCCTCACCTACGCTCTCGCTGCCGGCCTGTGGCGGCTCGGAGTGCAACATCCATGGCTCGACAAGGCGACAACATGGTGCTGGAACCGGATCGACGCCGCCGAGGCCCCTGCCGGTTACACCGTGAAATTCGCGCTGCAATTCCTCGATGCCGTACCCGACCCCGCCCGCGCCGCCGCGGCCGTCGAACGCTTCCGGGCCGCGATCCGCGACGACGGCACGGTACCGGTCGAAGGTGGTGTCGAGAACGAGCAGATCGGCCCACTCGCGCTGTCCCCGCGCCCGGCGGCACCGAGCCGGGCCTTGTTCGACGAACAAACGATCGCCGCGGATCTGGACCGGCTCGAACGCGAGCAATTGGACGACGGCGGCTGGGATTTCGACTTCTTGCACTTCACGCCCGGCCAGACCGTGGAATGGCGCGGCGTGGTGACCCTGGGCAATATCAGCACGCTCCGCGAACACGGCAGGATCTGATCCGCCTATCGCGGACCGGATCCCGCGACCGCAGTGTGGCGACCTCGCACACGCGGCAGCTCGTCCAACTCGCGAGCGGGCCGGGCCTGGCACGATAAATACCCGGCCGGCCGCAATTGGCATTTCTGCCTGTAGTCGTGCCTTGCCGACGTCGTTGGTGACCCCGGCCCTGAGGGGAAAACGGTCGACCGCGCGCAGCAACAAGAGTCCCTGGAGCGGGTCACCATGGTCTCGAGGCTGCGCTCACCGCGGCCCGGCGATGGTGCGACCGCGTACTCGGCTTGCTTCCGGAAGCCGACATCGACGCTGTGTGGGACCACGGGACAGCGCCTAGCTCGGGCTACCACGGGTACAGGTGTTCAGCTCCCGTCATCCCGAAGGCGCTGATGGAGGGTGGCGGCGCGGAGTGTGAGGTGGTTGCGTTCGGCGAGGTTCTGCGCTCGGTCGGCGGCCTGCACGTAGAGCTGCGCCGCGGCGGCGGTATCGCCCGCCCGTTCGTGGAGGTAGGCGGCGGACGCGGTGTACCGGGGGAGTTCCGGGTCGAGTTCGGTGAGCGCCGCGAGACCCGCTTGTGGACCGTCCGCTTCGCCGACGGCCACCGCACGGTTGAGCCGGGCGATCGGGCTGCCGGTGAGCGCGATCAGCTCGTCGTACCATTCGACGATCTGCACCCAGTCGGTCTCCTCGGCTGTTTGCGCGTCGGCGTGCAGTGCGGCGATCGCCGCCTGTGCCTGGTACTCGCCGAGCCGGTCGCGGGCCAGCGCCGCCTGGAGGATGGTCACGCCCTCGGCGATCAGGTCGCGGCGCCACAGCGCGCGGTCCTGTTCGGCCAGCGGCACCAGGCTGCCGTCCGCGCGAGTGCGGGCCGGGCGCCGGGCATGGTGCAGCAGGAACAGCGCCAGCAGGCCCGCAACCTCCGGGTCGCCGGTGGTTGCGATGAGCTGGCGGGCCAGCCGGATCGCCTCCGCGGCCAGGTCGATATCGCCGCTGTATCCCTCGTTGAACACCAGATACAGCACCCGCAGCACGGTGCGCAGATCACCGGGAGTGTCCAGCCGGACCTCGCTCACGGTGCGTTTGGCCCGGCTGATCCGCTGCGCCATGGTGGCTTCGGGTACCAGGTAGGCCTGCGCGATCTGGCGGGTGGTGAGACCGCCGACGGCCCGCAGTGTCAGCGCCACCGCCGAGGTGGGCGTGAGGCTCGGGTGTGCGCACAGGAAATACAACCGCAGCGTTTCGTCCTCCGATGCGGCCGGTCCCGCCGCCGGTTCCTCGGATAGCCGTAGCTCTCGGTTGCGTCGTGCGGTTTCGGAGCGGGCCAGATCCACGAAACACCGCCACGCCGTGGTGATCAGCCAGCCCTTGGGATCGTCGGGCTGCTGCCGCGGCCAGGTATCGACGGCCCGCAGCAGCGCCTCTTGCACGGCGTCCTCGGCGGTCGCGAAATCCGCCCCGCGGTGGACGAGGGCCGCCAGGACCCCGGGGATCAGGTCCCGCAGCCGGCCCGCGTCCAGCGCGTCGGCGGTCATCACTCGGTGACGGTCGGCGGGGCGGTCAGGAACGGGCGCACCTCGAGCCATTCGTGGATCGGTTTCCCGCCCGCGCCGGGCGCCGCGGACAACTCACCGGCCAGTTCGACGGCACGGTCGTAGGAGTCGACGTCGATGATCATCCAGCCCGCGATCAGGTCCTTGGTCTCCGCGAACGGGCCGTCGGTCACCGGCGGTTTCCCCTCGCCGTCGTAACGGACCCACGCGCCCTCCGGCGCCAGCGCCTGACCGTCGACGAACTCACCGGTGCTCTCCAGGCGGTCCGCGAAATCCTGCATGTACTGCATATGCGCCTCGATCTCGGCCGGTGTCCACCGGTCCATCGGCACATCGTTGACCGACGCCGGAGCGCCGCGGTAATGCTTGAGGAGCAGGTACTTGGCCATGGGATTCTCCCTTCGATGTCCGACCCTGGTTGGTCGATCACACCTGGGACGGAGCCGTGACGACGTTCTCGACATCCACGCCGGAAATATCCGGAACTTTTTTTGCCGGCCCTCGATCAGGCCTCGCTGGGCTGCACGATGACGAACCCTTCACCATCGAGACGCAGCTGGAATGCCTCGCCCGAACCACCACGGACCATCGAACCGAAACTCTGCGAACGATTCAACGAGGTCTGCAGCTGCGCGCTCCATCCGACCACCGCATCGGTATCCACGAAAACCGGCGCCTGCGGATGCACGGGAATGATGATCGGCGTCCCCGCGCACACCAGCCCGAGCCGCCCCTGCCCGGTGAACACACAGTTGAACAGCCCGCCACCGGCCATTCCGACGCCCTGCACCATGCGGATGTCGTACTGCAGGCTCGAATCGAACACCAGAATATTGCGGCCGTTGATGGTGAGCGCATCACCGGGCACCAGGTCGACGAGGAAACAGTTCCGGTCGAAATGTGCGAACCACGCCTCACCCTGACCCCGCACCGCCATCAGCGGCACCCCCTCACCCGTGAGCGCCCGCTGCAGGAACTTCCCGACCCCCTGTCCCTTCTTCTCGAACTGCAGGTTCCCGCGGAACGCAACCATCGAACCCTGCCGCGCGAGGCATTCACCGTTCACGGCGTACTTCAAAGCTTTCGCGCTCTGCGCCGTCAACCCGGGCGCGGTTGCGGGCTGAGCCATGTTCTCGTTGGCGAAGATCTCACTCTGCATACCGCGATCCTGCCGCAACTGTCCTCGTCATGGGCGGTAGTGGTGTGCGAACGGGACCTGGGAAGTAACGAATTCGTATCGGTGATCGAAAAGCTCAGCAGCGCACATATTTAGGAGTGTGGCGCCTGGCCGGAGGGTAATCGGTAGATGATCGCCCTCCGGCGACCGAGTTCGACGATCGAAGAGAGACCGATATGCCTGGCTTCCTGAAGTACATCATCTTTCTCAACATGCTGGGCGTGCTCGGCGGGTATTCCACCTGGTGATTCCTGGGGCCGGACCGCCGATCGGTTAGATTGGCGGTTCCGCCTGGATCCTTGCCGGGCGCCCGGATTGTCGAGGATAGGGGTCGTATGGCGAAGACCGCGCTGGTGACGGGGGCGTCGTCGGGGATCGGGCGGGCGACTGCCGCGCTGCTGGTGCAGCAGGGCTACCGCGTGATCGGAACCAGCCGGAACCCGGATTCGATCGCGGCCTCGGCGCGGGTTCCGGGGGTGGAGTATCGCGCGCTCGATCTCACCGACCCGGCCGGTATCGAGCGTTTCGGGCAGGAGCTCGGGCCGGTGGATGTGCTGGTGAACAACGCGGGGGAGAGCCAGTCGGGCCCGATCGAGGAACTGCCGCACGACGCTGTCACCCGGATATTCCAGTTGAACGTATTCGGTGCGGTCCAGCTGACGCAGCTGGCGCTGCCGGGGATGCGGGAGCGCGGGTACGGGCGGATCATCATGGTCGGGTCGATGCTGGCGAGTTTCCCGCTGGCCTACCGGTCTTCGTATGTGGCGACGAAGGCGGCGATCAAGGGTTTCGCGGACGCGGCACGGTTGGAGACGGCGCCGTTCGGGGTGTGGATCAGTACGGTCGAACCCGGGTCGATCGCGACCGGGATCGGGGAGCGGCGCACCAAGTACATCGCCGAGGATTCGGTGTACGCGGCGGATTTCGCGACGATGATCACCAACCTGGACCGTAACGAACGGGCCGGGACGAGTCCGGACGAGGTGGCGCGCACCATCCTGCGCGCGATTTCCGCGGAGAAGCCGAAGCCGCTGTATGCCAAAGGTAGCCGGGCGCCGGTCGTATTCCTGCTGCGGCGATTGGCGCCGGCGGCGGTGATCGAGAAGGTCGTTGCGCGGACGCACGGATTGAAGCGCTGACGGAGGCCGGGATATGCGTTTATCCGTGGGCTGCGCCATGTGGACACATGCCGCCTGGCCGGCGACGGGTGACAAACTGCGCAGCTACGCGAGCTGGTGCGATGCGGTGGAAGGCAACACCACCTTCTACGCGGTGCCGGCCCGCCGGACCGTGGAGACCTGGGCAGAGCAGACCGCCCCGGATTTCCGGTTCGTGATCAAACTGCCCAAAACCGTCACTCACGAACGCCGGCTCTCGGGCGTGGACGCCGAGTTGAACGAGTTCCTGCACACCATGGAGCCTCTCGCGTCCCGGATGCACGCGCTGTGGATCCAGTTGCCGGGGACGTTCGGGCCGAACGAGCTGGGGTCGCTGGCCGGATTCGTCCGGAAGGTCCCGGCCGGGCTGCGGGCGGCGGTGGAGGTGCGGCATCCGGCGTTCTTCACCGACCACGATGCGGCGAACCAGCTCGAACGAGCACTGGACAGGGCGGGGGCGGAGTGGGTGCCGTTCGATACCACCGTCCTGTTCGCGGCGCGGCCGGCGAGTTCGGCCGAATACGAGGCACAGTCGAAGAAACCGCGATTGCCGCGGCGGATGCGGGCACTCACCGAGACCCCGATCGTGCGGTATCACGGTCGCGACGATCCCGAGGCGACGGTGGCCGGCTGGCGGCCCTGGGTGGAGCAGACGGTCGAATGGTTGCGGGAGGGGCGTTCGCCGACGGTCTTCCTGCACACCCCGGACAATGCGTCCTCCCGGGATCTCGCGCGCCGTTTCCATGACGAGGTCCGCACCCATGTCCCGGAGCTCGTACCGCTGCCCGACCCGGCCGAAACCGAACCGATGACGCTGTTCTGACCGAAATCGGTCAGTTCACCACGAGCAGCGCCGCGGCGGCGAGCGTCTCGACCCAGAAGTAGAACCAGACGGGATAGAACGCGGCCGGAGCATCCAGCACCCGCGAAACCACACGGCCCGCCGCCATCCCGGCCAGCGCGACCGCGACCGCGACGACCACGCCCCGCCCGAGTTCGCCGGTCGTCGTCGCCGACCAGAACAGTGCTCCGGCCACCGCGAGACCGAATCCGCCGTACACCGCCCGTACCTCGGAGCGTCCCGATGCGGTGCCGACGCCGATACCGAAGGGTCGTACGAGCCGCGCGGGCGCGGCGAGGGCGTAGAGACCCATTCCCGTGAAGAAGAGTCCCGCTGCTGTCAGGACCACTGTTCGCACCAACGCTTCCATCGCTCGATCATCGAGCACCGGCGGTGTGCGCGCTTCCGGAAACATGCGGTACCGGGCGCTGATAAGTGAACTATTGTTCTAGACCAGAGCGCGGTTATGTAGCAGGGTATTGCTTTATAAGTGAGCGAACATTCGCACACCGTGGTAGAAATCGGCTGTAGCGAAGGGACAACCATGCAACCGACCGACAAACAGCGCGCCGCGCTGGAAATGATCTGCGATACGTTCCTGCCCGGGGACGGGCTCACCCTGCCCTCGGCGTCCGAACTGGGCGCTGTGGACACGGTGCTGGCACTTCTGGCGCGCAACCCGCGGGAAGCCGAGACCAAGCAGCTGGCAATGCTGCTGGACCTGTGGGACGGGCCGGTCACCGGACTGCTCGCCGGATGGGGTCCGCGGCGGTATTCGAAACTGTCGCAGCAGGACCGGGAGAAGGCGCTGCTGCGACTCGGCGCGTCCCGGCTCGGTGCCGTGCGCGCGGTATTCCAGGCCTTGAAGCAGGCGTCGCTGCTGGCATACAACGTGACTCCGGGGCCGACGGGAGTCAATCCCCTGTGGAAACACCTGGGCTACGACGCGATCCCCGGACCACTGGCGAATGCGCCGCAGCCCGCGCTGCGCCCGCAGCGGATCACCGAACCGACGAGCCTCACCTGTGATGTCGTGATCGTCGGGTCCGGTGCCGGTGGTGGTACAGCCGCCGGAGCGCTCGCCGAAGCGGGTCTGGACGTGGTCGTCCTGGAACGCGGCGAGTACTACGACGACAAGGATTTCGGCGGCGGTGAACTCGCCGGGCAGCAGCTGCTGTATGCGCCCGGGCCGCTGGCATCCAGTGAGGGCCAGCTCGCGCTGGTCGCGGGATCCTGTCTCGGCGGCGGCACGGTGGTCAACTGGAGTACATCGCTGCCCACGCCGGACAGCGTCCGGGACGAATGGGCCGCAGTCGGTGCCGCACAGTTCGCGGAGTCCGAGTTCACCGAATCCCTGGATACGGTGCTGCGGCGGCTCGGCGTGAACGAGCGGCGCTCCACCCCACTGGTACGGGACAACATCCTGGAGCGCGGCGCGCGTGCGCTCGGCTGGCCCGTCGACCCCCTGCCGCGCAATGTGACCGATGCCTGCGATGCCGGTGTCGAATGCGGCCGGTGCGGTAGTGGCTGCCGGTTGGGGGCCAAACAGTCGGTCACCAAAACCTGGCTGGCCGATGCCGCGGCCCGCGGCGCCCGGTTGATCGTGGACGCGAATGTGCGGCGGATCTCGGTGCGCGACAACATTGCCGAAGCGGTCACCGTGCGTACCTCGGCGGGTGTGGAATTCGAGGTCCGCGCGCGAGCCGTGGTGGTGGCGGCGGGCGCGATCCAGACGCCCGCGCTGCTGCGCCGGTCGGGGCTGGGTAACAAGAACATCGGCCGTTACTTGCGGTTGCATCCGGCGGCAGCGGTTTTCGGACTCTTCGACGAAGAGGTGCGGCCCTGGGAGGGCGGTCTGCAGACCCGGATCTGCCGGCAGCACGCCGATCTCGACGGAAACGGTTACGGCGTGATCTACGAGACGGGTCCGCTGGCGCCGGGCTCGTCCACGGGGTTCATGAGCTGGCAGGGGTCCGAGGATCATCGCCGCGTCATGCAGGATTTCGCCCGCACCAATGCCGTCGGCATCATCACCCGCGACCGCGACTCCGGTGCGGTGAAGGTCGATCGGGACGGTGAACCCACCGTGGACTACCGGATCTCCGACTACGACGCCGCCCACCTGCACACCGGTATCGAAGGCGCGGCCAGGATTCTCGAAGCCGCCGGCGCCACCCGCATCTTCTCCGGGCATCAAGCGGGTGTCGCCTACGAACCGGGCGTTCGTGGTTCGCTCGGTGAGTTCTCGGCCGCCGCCAAGGCCGCCGGTTACGGTCCGGGACGCTGCACGATGGGCGCCCTGCACATCATGGGGTCGGCCCGGATGGGTGGCTCGGCGGAGAACTCCGCCACTGACCCAGACGGTGCGACCTGGGAGGTGAAGAATATCGTCGTCGCCGACGCGTCCTGCTTCCCGACCTCCTCGGGTGTGAACCCGATGGTGACGATCGAGGCGATCGCCCATATGAACGCCACCCGCCTCGCCGCCCGGCTGGGCTGACTGCGGGTGCGGGAGGTCCGGCCCGATGGTCAGACCTCCCGCAGGCTGCGCGCGATGCTGTGCAGCAGACCGATATCCCGGGCGGGATCTATCGTGGTTTCGAACGGCGGCCGCACCTCCAGGCGGCCGTCGTCGATCAGATCCGCGACGAGCACCTTCGCCATCGCCAGCGGAAGCGGCAACTGCGCCGAAATCTCCGCCACCGACTGCGCGGTCCGGCACAGGCGGATGATATCGACGTACTCGGGCTCGGTGCGCTGCGGTGCCAGCCCGGCACCCCGGTCCACCACCCGGGTATCCAGGGTGAGCTCCCGGCGCCCCGTGCGGCCCCGCCCGCGGGTCACCGCGAAGAGGCGCACGATGGGACCGTCGTCGTCCTCGTCCCAGTGATCCTCCGGCCCGTACACGGCTAGCGTATGCCGTTCGGATAGCCACGGACGTGGGCGCCCGGCCGGTCATGGGTATGCATCGGCGAAAGGTCCCGGTGCACCGGGCGGTCATGGGGACCCGGCCGCCCGCGGTCGCCCTGATATGTCCGGGAATCCACGCCGAGATGTGCGCCGACCTGCTGTACGGTGCGGTTCATTTCGTAGGCCACCATCCCCAGGTCGGCGGAGTCGGCGGCCAGCAAGGAGAGACAGGCGTTACCACCGGCCGCGGTGACGAACAGGACCGCCCGGTCGAGCTCCACCACCGTCTGGCAGACACCGCCCGCCTTGAAATGGCTTCCCGCGCTCCGCGCCAGGCTGTGGAACGCCGATGCCATGGCGGCGAAACGTTCGGCATCGTCGCGATCCAGCCCGGAGGAATGTCCCATCAGCAGGCCGTCGGTGGACAGCAGCACCGCGGAATCGGCGTCCGGTAGCCCGCGGACCAATTCCTCGAGTAGCCAGCTGAGATCGGTGCGATTGGGGTTGGTCATCGTTCGCCTTCTCGTCTAGAGCGTTCTGGAGCATCGGTATCGGAATACGGTGCGCGGCGGCCCGAACGGCTCCCGCGCGAGATCGCCGACATCCGGTTGCGGGCCTGTTCGGGGGTCCGGGGGCGAGCTACACCGGGATCCGGGTGCTCTTCCTCCCGTGCCGTCGTCTCGGCGGCCTTCCGGTGGCGGCGCGGCAGCGGCGGGCGGCTCGCACCGGTGCGGTACGGCGCCGGCTCCGCGTGTGGCTCCGGATACGGGACTTCGGAAGTGGCGGCGGGGTAGACGTCCGAACCCAGCGTGCGGGAATCGTAGGGCGCCTCGTACACCGGTGCGGTGGCGAAGGTGGTCGACGGCGAGGTGCGGAAGGGGAGCGGCGCCGCGGGGGCCGCGCCGGCCAGGGCGGGTTCGATCACCGGGGCGGCTTCCAGCGGTGGCGGTCCGGCGGGTTCGGTGAGTGCGGTCGGAATGAGGACGATCGCCTTGATTCCGCCGTACGCGGATTCGGTCAGGCGTACCGAAATACCCTGGCGGGCAGCCAGCGTAGCGACCACGAACAGCCCCAGGCGGGTATCGCCGGTCAACGCCGTGACACCGAAGTCCGGCGGTTGGGCCAGCGTCCGGTTCCGTTCGGCGATCTCGTCTTCCGGCATCCCGAGTCCCTGATCGGCCACCTCGATCGCCACACCGCGGCCCACCAGCGTGGCCGATACCTCGACCCGGGAATCCGGCGGGGAGAAGGCCGTCGCGTTGTCCATCAGTTCGGCGAGCAGGTGGATGAGGTCGGCCGCGGTTTTGCCGACAACCCGCATCTCCGGCACTCGCCCGGTGTGGATACGTGTGTAATCCAGGCTCTCCGCGGCCGCGGCCCGGATGATGTCCCACAGGGAGACGGGTTTACGCCAGCGCCGGCCGGGTTGTTCGCCACCCAGCACGATGAGGTTCTCGGCGTGGCGGCGGGCGCGGGTGGCGAGATGGTCGAGCTGGAAGAGCAGTTCGAGCTGGTCGGCGTTCTCCTCGCGGCGTTCGGCCTGATCCAGCAGCGCAAGCTGGCGATGGACCGCGAGCTGGTTGCGATGCGCCATATTCAGGAACACCGCGTTGAAACCCGCCCGCGTCTTGGCCTCGGCCACCGCGGCCGATACGGCGGCCAGCTGGGCTCGGTTGAAGGCGTCGGCGACCTCGCCGAGCTCGTCGGTGCCGAAATCCAGCTGCGCGACCTCGGCGGTGGTGTCCACCTCCGCGCCGTCGTCGAGGCGGCGCATGAGGTCGGGCAGGCGGTTATCGGCCAGGTCCAGGGTGTCGTTGCGCAGATGCCGCATCCGGGCGATGAAGCGGTTGGCCATCAGCAGCGCGACGAGGAAGGTCAGGCCGGTGAGCAGCAGGACCGCGATACCGCCGAGTATCGATTTCGCCGCCGTATCGTCGCCCTGTGCGCGGGCGGTGGCATGGGCGTCGTTGCTCTGGTCTTCCCAGAGCTTCAGCAGACCCCCGGTGACCTGGCCGGATGCTTGCTGCCAGGCTGCGATATCCATCGGCAGCGCAGTCGGTTCGCCGGTGGAATCCGATTCGCCGGTGCTACCGGAGCTGTCTTGCGATTCGGTGGCCGATCGGGCGCCGCCGGCCATGATCGCGTCCTGCATGGCGATCACCTGCCGATAGCTCGCGGAATCGGTGATCGCCCGGAGCTGGGCGAGCCGGTCGCCTTTGAGTACGGTGCCGGAGTACGCCACTTCACCACGGAATTCGCCGACATAGCGGTTGAATTCGACCAGTTGGGGCGCGGTCAGTTCGTTCAGTGTCAGCGCGGCCGCGCCCAGGGTATCTGCCTTGGACAGCGCTTCGGCCGCCCGCAGCGGTTCGGCGCCGTAGCCGAGTGAAATCGCCACGTCCGCATCCGGTGCGACCCGGGCGGCGAGCATGGACGCTGCGACGATCGTATCGATCACCGCGCTGAAGAAACCGAAGGCCTCCGGCCGCGGGATCGTGCCCGTGTCGACAGCGGCCCGGGTGGCGGGCACCTGGCCGAACAACTGCTGATAAGCCTCGAGCTCGGCTTGGGAACCGCCGGGATCGAGTTGCTGTGCTGCGTCGCCTTTGGCGATGATCGCGCCCAGGGCGATATCGGACTGACCGCGCGCCGCCACCAGCGCCGGCGCCACACTCGTATCGCCCGCCAGCAGCAGCAGAGACAGCCGCCGTTCCTCCTCGAAGGCTCGCACCATCAGAATTGCCGGACCGGTGGTGCTGCTGGCCAGTTCGGCCCAGTTCGTCGCATCCCGGCCGGACCGCACGAGGTAGGCGGCCGCGCCGATCCCGATGGTCACCAGCGCGATACTGGTGACGAGCACGATCGCGAGCAACCGGGTGCGGATGCCGACCCGCCCGCGCGTGCGATTCGCTCCGGAACGCGCTTTTCGCAGGAATGTTCCGGCGAGAGGTAGGCGAAATCCCAACGTAGACCCACTCATTTCAGGGTGATGGGCCGCCCCGCCGCCCGGCGGCCCCAACCCGCAATACCGGCCTTTGGATAATTTATTATAGATTTTTAATCGCAAAGCGCCGGATCTT